>JAYSTZ010000341.1:0-9186 GCA_043719365.1 Verrucomicrobiaceae bacterium
CAATCAGCGTGATATTTCCACCTGCCCCAAGAATGGCATTCGCGCTAATATTACCATGGTCGAGAATGACAAACTGCGGATCGATGAATACATCGCCGCCATTGAGCCCCGCTTCCGCTAGGATGGTGGAATCTTGCAGCGTGATTCGATCCGGCGCGACAAGCCTGATGGAGCCCGCATTGCTAACCGCCGACTTCACCGTGATGCTACTGCCGCTGCGCAAAGCAATTCCTGTATCTGAAGCGACTGCGACGCTACCCGCTGCGCCGGTGCCCGTGGCAGATGCCTCGATTCCCCCGGCCTGCTCAAACACGACAACGCCGGTCCGAACGGACACGTTTCCGCCAGTGCCGGGGCCGGCGGTAGTCGCGGAGATTCGTCCTCCGTGGAGTGTGAAGTCGCCGAATTTTGCCTCCACGCTGCCGCCTTTTCCGGCAGCGCTCGTGGAGCGACTAGCAACGAGAATCCCGGTGAGCAAGTCGCTGCCTTCCGATGAAAAAAACGCAGTGCGCGCCGCGACCGTCACATCGCCACCATCGCCGGGTCCGAAGGTTCCTGCGGAGACGCGCCCTCCGGAGATCACCCTAAGGCTGTCGGCGTCGAGCCACACGTTCCCGCCCGCCCCCGGCAAGTCTGCGGAAAGGCTTTCGGAGAGAATGCCCGTGCCTTTCGTGCTGGTACCCTGGCTGATATACACGCTGCCCGCACGCACTCTCACATCCCCGGCCGCACCCGCGCCAAAAGTGCTCGCCGAGACCCGACCGCCCGTGAGGATGGTGAGGATTCCGGCATCGATCGAGACCTGCCCGCCGTCACCACCGAAGCCAGGGGATTGGCTTTCGGTGCCGATGACTGCGGCGAGCTTTCCTCCGGTGATCGTGAGATCGTCCGCCGTCACCAAAACATCGCCGCCTTTTCCAACTCCCGCAGTGAACGACGAAATCTGCCCGCCACTGGCAACGGTAACGCGACCTGCATTCAATCGCACATCACCGCCGACACCCGAAGTAGGAAGAGCCGTGTCCGCAGCGATTCCGGTGAGAAATTCGGAGACACCACGCGAGATGAACACATCCCGCGCGACCACATCCACATCGCCCGCACGGCCCGGCCCCGTCAGTCGCGTAGTGATGATGCTTCCGTCACGAATGGAAAGATCGCCGGCATGAATGAATATGTTGCCGCCCACCGTGCGACGATCCGTCGAGTCGTTGTTTGCGAAAACACCGGTGCCGCGAGAATCGTTCATTCCGTTCAGCGTAAGCGACGTGGTATTGATCGCAACGTTGCCCCCATTCCCGCCGCCGCTCGTGTTTGCTTCGATTCGCGCGCCGCGCTCGATGCGGATGGATTTTGCTTCCACGAAAACGTTCCCGCCATTCCCATCGCCAATCGTACTGGAGCCGATGCTTGCGCCGTTTGAGAGCGAAATATCACCGGCACTGACCCGGACATTTCCTCCCCAACCACCGCGACCGCTGTCGTGCGCCATGCGAGTATCCGCGGCAATACTGGTGGCCAGCGGCGACCCGTTTCCGTCGATGCGCAGGCTGCTGGCGACTGCAACATCCACGGCACCCGCCCGTCCCGCGCCATCGCTGGACGCAGATATTTTTCCACCGCCTGCGATCGTGAGTTGGCCGGCGCGAATACTTACGCGACCGGCAGCAGAGCCTTTTTCCGAAAGGTCCGTGGCCACACTGCCGAGAAACGAGTCGCCTGTAATTCGCGCGGAACCGACGTTCACTTTCACAGCCCCCGAAGTCCCCCGCCCTCCCGTCTGTGTGCCGATGCTGCTGGACTTGCCCAGCCCAAGTCTGCCCGCAATCGCGAGTTGAAGCGTTCCCCCGACACCAGCGCCGGATGTGCTGGACGTGATGGTGGATTGTTTCAGCGTCAGCTTCGGCGCGCGGATGGTAATGCCGCCGCCGACGTCTCCACTCGTGTCGATGAACGACTCCACAAGCGACATCCCCTCCGTCCCCCGCCGCCGCGGCCCCGTAGCTGTCGCGCGGCCATCAAGCGCGACGCTTCCGGGAGCAGAGACACTCGTCGCGATCAGTTTACCGCCGGGCACGGAGATCAATGCGCCGGGAGGCGTGAACTGCCCCTGCACGGGGTCGGGACGCTTTATCCGGATGTCGCCCGCGACCACGGTTAGCGAGCGACCGGGATTCATCATCAACTGTGTGCCGGAAAACTCGACCGCAGATGGAGAACTGCCGAGAAAACCAAAACTACTGGGAGTCGCTGTCGTAAGGCTATCTCCAATCGCGGGCGGAGTGGCGGAAAATACAGCGCCGTCCGCAAAAGAAAGGCGGTCGGCGGTGCTCACAGCAAACGAGCCATCGATATCCACAGTGGCTTTCGGACCAAAGAAGACGCCGTGCGGATTAAAGAAATAGAGATTCGCACCCTGCACGGAGGACCTCAAATCACCATTGATTGTCGAAGACGCAGGGCCGGTGACGCGTGCGAAGATGGACGAGATCGCGCCGCCCTGTGTTTGCGTAAAAGTTGCTGACTCCCCCGGTCCGATTTGGAAATCCTCGAAGCTGTGAAATAGGTTCCCGCCGCGACGGGAGCCAAGCGTGTCAGGAATCACGAACCCGCCCGCCCCGTTCAGTTGTTGCCGGAGGCCCACGGTGCCATCCGTCGCGATTCCTGCTGCGAGTGCGGCACCGGGCGCGGCGAGCAGGAGCACGAGGCAGCGAAACGGCTTCATTTCAGCCTAGAATGTGAAGAACAGAAGGTCGGTGGCGACTGCTCCACCCACCCGCAAGTCGCGGGCGGTGTCCGGTGCTGCGTTCAAGATGGCGGCGGCAATTCTGGACGTGGTTGCCAGTTCAAAGACGCCGTTGATGGACGCGCCCATGATTGCGTTGATATGGGAAATCGCGTTATCAGTCCCGATGGTCTTGCCGGTAAATGCGTTGGCATGAAGCGAAACTTTGCCGATGGCTCCGCCGCCCCCTACCGCCGCATCATTGCCGCCGTACGCGGTCGGATTTCCGAAAACGAAATCCGCACCGGGATCGATGCTCGCTGCGATGGAAGAGCCCGTCATCACGCCGTAAATGGAGATGTCACCGATGCTGGTTCCCGGCATCCAGATATCCGGCGAGCCTCCGACGATCCCGTCCGCACCGAGGTTTGCGCCTGAGACGATGACCGATGCAACGAGGTTGGAACCGGAACCCGTGCTGCCGATTTTAATCGGTCCCGTGATGCTGCCCGCTGCGGAGACAGTGCTGCCGATCATGGAACGCGTAGCGCCGGAACCGGTGAGCGTGATTGCCCCGATGTTGCCCGCACTTTGGATGATGGTATTCGTCATTCCACCGGCAGTTGCGACCACCGAGCCGATTCCGCTGACGGTCGTGGTGATACGTGCGTTGGTGAAACCGTTATCGACGAATTGTAGCGCTGAAACCTTGGACACAATCCCATCCGCAATCAATGTGCCGCTGAAATTTCCGGTGCATGTGACTTTATTGACGGTGCCTTGCGCATTGATAGTCCCCGCGAACGAGCCAATACGAATATCAAACAGGGCCGACGCGCTCTCGCTGGTAAGCGTAATGGTGCCGCCGAGTGAAATGTTGCCGGGCTCAAGGTAGGTGCCTTTTACCAGGAGTCGCGTCTGGATATATCCGGCCGTGAGCGTGGCGGCATTGGCGAAACCGCCTACGTCGAATTTATTGATGTAGCCCTCGACTGCCGTGCCTGCAGAGTTCCACTTTCCTGCGAGGCACGTAATCGCGTTCACGTTTGCCGGCGTGAGCACGCCGTTGTGGAATTTGTCCACCTCCAGAACAGCGAAACAGTCTCCGCGTTTGATCGTAAAAGTATCAATGCTCTGCGTGGTTTTCACGAGCCCCGGGAAGCCCCACGAGCGAACGGTAAATTTGCCAAGCCCGCCGCCGCCCACTCCACCCGGCGTGCCATCGCCGAGAACATCGATGACGATTCCTTCTCCGAGCAGATCGCGGAGTGTGACGTCCGGGTGATTGTTGTAGGAATCCGGCGTAGTGGTGTCGGCAGGGACATCATACGGCAGACCGGAGCCGAATCTGAAGATCGCATTTGGGTTCACATCGCCCATCAAAACGCGGTTCGCCTTCCCTGCGATGAAGAGGTCCGGAGTGCTGTCAGCCACGCCGTTGCCAAAGAGGATCTCGTTCGCCAGTAAGATGGTGTCAATGTGGTCGGTCGCGTTCGGAATGCTGATGCTGAAGACCTCGGTCGTGGCGGGTCCGGTGATTTTCAAAACACTGGTAAGCGTAGTGCCGGAGAGAACGATGGACGCGATGCCGGTCGCGCCGGGAATCGGTGTGACGGTAGCCGTGCCGGCACCCGTGATAGACGTGGTTACTCCATTAAAAGTGAGCGAGCCGCCAGTGACTGACTGGCTGCCGGAGATCGTATTGTTCGGGTTGGAGAGAAGGAGTTTTCCACCGCCATTCACGGAGATGGAACCGGCGGGCACCCCGTCAGATACGACCCCGCTGAGCGTGAGAGTATTCGGGTTTGAGATGATGAAATCCACGGCACCGCTGATCGAGAAATTGCGAGCGACAGAGATCGTGCCCACCACCTGAATCGCAGAACCCGCGAGCATCGTGACACTGCCCGTCGGCGCACCAAGGTTTCCGTCCTTTGAAATACGCACCGTCCCGTCGTCGAGCAGTGTGCCGCCCGAGAAAGTGTTGGTCCCGCTCAGCGCGGCCACTCCCGCCCCGGCGACATGCAAAACACCAGGCAAGGATCCGTGCGCCGGAGTCTGATTGATGAGCGGTGCAGAAATCGCGAGGGTTCCCGACGCTGCCACGATTTGAACGCCGCTGCCGAGATGATAGCCGGCGAAGGCACCATTTGAAGAAATTGTCCCGCCCGTTGCCGTCACATCGCCCATCAAAGAATACATTTGCTTCGCTGCGGATACGCCTCCCGAGCCCGTCAATACGCCGGTTCCGGAAAGGGCAACCGGGCCAAGCGTGTTGAACTTCGCAGCCGCACTCGAAACAACGCCGCCGTTAATAGCGAGGCGGAAGAGCGGCGTGGAACCATCGATACCAAAAAGATCGCTGGCTCCAAGCTCGATCGAACCACCATTCAACACAACGTTGTGCGCGTTCACTTGCGGATTCCCGAGGCTGCTGGACGCCGGATCAACGGCCGTGGCGCTGCCTTGCGCGATCAACGTACCGCCATTGACCACAACGTTACCGACAAACGAACTCAATGGGTTCGACAATGTCAGCACTCCGCTGTTCATGGTAATCCCTCCAATCCCGAGCAGCGGCATCCCGATGTTTACTGGTGAGAGCCCCGACACGACGAGACCCGAAATCAAAGAGATGCTGTTCCCCCCGATGGAGTACACGTTGGTCGTCGCGTTGAACAGCAGGTTATAGTCGCTACCGGCTGCAGTGTCGTTGATTGAAGCGCCGCCGATTCCCAAGTTGTCGAACGTGAGCAAATCGCCCGATGCCGGAACCGCAGGAGCGCCTGTCCCTCCCGTGGACCAGTTTGTTGCCGTGGACCAGAGCGTAGTTCCGCCGGTCCCAGTCCATGTGAGGTTTGCGGGGGCAATACGTGATTCGAGAATTTCTATCATGGCGCGTGGCTGCTTGGTTGGTTTCAGGGAATCTACTTTTTCCGCTCAAATTCAGCGGCTGCTTTAAGCCCGGCCTGCTGGAGCAAATCGGCTCGCCCCGCTCGCAGAGATGCGTCTTTCGGCGCGGCGTCGATCTGGTCGGAAAGTGCGGAGAGCGCATCGTACCAAACGCCCTTCGATGCGTATGCGGACACTTTATCGGCATCCGCTTTTGCCAACTCCGCAGCGAGCTCGGGTGAAGGCGGCGTCATTTGTACGACTCCGCTCGCGACAAGATCCTGCGAGCGATTTTTCGCGTCAGGCACGAGCGCAACGCTCCATTTGTAAGCGACACCGGGTTCGAGTTTTACCTTCTGCCGGGCAAGCTGGATACGATGAATGCCTGCGCCACCATCCTTTTGCGAATCAAGCGCGGCCCCAACCTTCAGGAGGGGTTTCGGATTTTTCGGATCAACGAGCGTGAGCTCAAATCGCGCATCCACGCCCTTCGGTGCCGGACCGTCCTGGAACCAAAACAGCGACGGCTGGGCTTGTGTAGTCAGCGCAATGTGGTCCGGCGTGAGGACAAAGATCGAAGGCAGCTTTGCCCCACCGGCACGGGAACCGCCATCACCATCGGTGCGGATGCCTGTTCCCTCGGTTTTTGGAGGTGTGTATTTTAAGAGCGTGCGCTTCGGGGCAGCAGATGGTGCGGCAGGCTCCTGAGCGAATCCGGTTGCAGCTACGATAATAACGGCGAGAGCGATGGTTTTCATTGTGTGATTGGATCTTTGGCGGAAGAAATGACGCTGTGGACGATGACTTGATCGGCTTTCCCTTTCAAAGACAGCGGCCCTAGAAGGCGTGTAACATAACGCCCTTTCAGCCGTGAGCAAGTCGCATCGCTAATCAGGATCGTGCATTCCGCTCCGCCTGCGTCTCCGCCGAAATCCTTGCCCGCGCCTTCGAGCCGCGCAGCGGTGTTCACTGCGTCGCCAAGAACGGTGTAATCGACTTTGCCGGAGGTTCCCAGATGCCCCGAGACAACCGGCCCGGTGTGAATTCCGACGCGCATCGCGGTTGTCGGGCGACCCGCTTCGCGCCAGCCTTCATTCAGCTTTACGAGTGTGGCCCGCATCGCCAGCGCACACTCCACGGCGTTCAACGCGTCCTCGTCCATCTGCGCCTCGGTCGTTCGAACGACAGGGACCCCGAAAACACCCATGATCGCATCGCCAATGAATTTATCGATGATGCCTCCGTTCCGTTCGACGTGCGATGCGATCCCGTCGAAATACTCATTCATCCAATCCATCAGTGTTTCCGGATCCATCTTCTCCGAAGTCGTCGAAAAGCCCTTCAAATCCGTGAATAGAATCGTCGCGACGACGCGGCGGGCCTTCATTCTTCCTCCGTCTAAAAACTGCGCGCGCTCCTTGAGCAACTCATCGACCACGGCGGCGGAGGTGTGTTTGGAAAACATCGACTTAATCATACTCCGCTCGGCGCTTTCAAAATACGCGACCACCGAGAGCACAAGCGCTGCGGAAACCGCGCACGCTAGAATCGGCGAAACGATCGGCATCCAGCCGCGGGCGTTTACAAAAAGCACCCACCCGAAAGCCCCCAAAGCCGCGATAACCAGCGCGAGCGCAGGAGCAAACTTTAGCGGCGAGTGCAGCCAGAGACCGAGCATTCCACCGAGCAAAGCCCCGACAGCGATAGTGAGAATCGGTGCCCAGTCCGGCCACCAAGTCATAGGTTTCAGTCGGCCAAAAGCCATTTCGAGCAGTTGATGGGTCATCATCACGTGCTGCTGCACGCCCCGAAAATTATCGTTAATCGGCGTCGGGTTGCTGTCCTTGATTGTCTGCATCACCGTTGCGACAAACACAATTTTCCCGCTGAACGCACCGGCTGGAACTTTGTCGTTCAGAACCTCCCCAAAGCTGTAGTCGTGCGATGTATCATCGCCGCTCTGATCGGCGTTAGTGCGTGCGTCGCCGCCCATTTTTAGAAAGCGTCGAGGTGCTTCAAAATCCAGAAGGTATTCGTAATTGCGGATATTCAGACCGAAGTAGCCGCCCGCATTTGGTGTCAGTCGCGGAATCACCGTTTCACCCAGCTTCAGCACGTCCATGTTATTACCGTCCTTCAGAAACTCGAAGCCAACGCCGTTTGCCTCCAGATATCTCAGAGTCACAGCGAGGCTCAAGCTTGGAATCGGCGCTTCCACGCCGTCCTCCCAGATCAAAAGCCCGCGGCGATACAAGCCATCGATTTCACCGTCCTTCGGCAAGTTGTTGGCGGCGATGCGGTCGGGTTCGTCGCGCAATGCGGGTGGTCCTTTGACGTATCCGATTCGTTCGATCGTCACGACGGATTTGATCTCTCTCAATGCCTTTTCGAGAAGGCCGTAAGATTCTCCACTGCGCGGTTCTTTCAAATCGCGATAGAGATCCAAGCCGATTGCTGCGGGATTTTGAGCATCAATCTTCGTCAGCAAACTCGCGAGCTGGGCGTCGCTGAGCGGGTAGCCAAGTTCGCGCAAATCTTTCTCCGTCATGCCGACGAGCACAATTCGGTCGTCCACGGAGTCGGGTTTTGTCCGATACTTCAGGACAAAATCGTGAGCAATCATCTCGGGCGTTTGCATCAATTTCATTGCCCTCATGCCTGCGACCGCAGCGAACACGATGAGGGAGATGAGCGCACATGCAACCGCCGGGCGGTGAAGCAATTTTCTCAGCACCTTGAGGATAGTCTTCATAACCAATTTCCAATGATGAGATACGGTGCCCAGAAGCACGGATGCGCGTAGCGCGGGTCGGCAAGCAGGCGGCGCTGGGCGCTTTGGAGGGCGATGGCTTTCGTGTTTCCGCCGGGGGCACACAATCCTGTGTAAAAATCCGCGACCAGCTCCGCGGATGCTTTGTCGTTCACGCACCAAAGCGTTGCAAATGCGGCGCGGGCACCTGCTTTGACTGCGACACCGCCAAGTCCTAGGGCGGCACGGTCGTCGCCGGCGGCGGTCTGACATGCGCTGAGTGTGAGGAGTTCGAGCGGTTTGTCGGCGAGCTGGCCGGGGCGGATCAGACGCTCCAGATCGTCGAGCGTCAGCTTGTCGGAGTGCGTCAGGACAAAGCTTTGCCGAACATCGGCATCGATGTGGCCGTGGGACGCGATGTGGACGATAGTGAATGGTTCGCCGCTGAACTTCTCGGTTACCCGCGCCTTCACAAACTCGGTATTCACGAGGTGATCATTTTGCGGATAAAGTTTCGCGAGCCGATCGACTTCGAGTTGTACGGCAGGAAGAGGCGGGAAATTCTGCACTCCGTCGGTCAATGCATTGATCATCATTCGCGGGGCGCGAAGTCCCTTTGGACCTGCCTCCATCAACTCCAACCCCGGCGTCACCGCCACGGCATATTTTTCGATGAGGAATTTTGTGCCGTCGTGTAGTGCGGCCATCGGGATTGTTCGCAGCGATCCGTCGGGAACAAAGACCAGCGTATCGATCCCATTCGATTTCAGCGAAGCTTCCACGGGCGCAATCAGCAGGGCATGGAGCTGTTGCGCCTGCT
>JAYSTZ010000342.1:0-3772 GCA_043719365.1 Verrucomicrobiaceae bacterium
CAAACGCTGAACGCCGCAGGCGACAAGGAAGGTGAACACGCCGCACTGGTAAAAGCGTTGGACATCGATCCGAACATCCAGCAGGCCCTCGGCATTCACTTTGAGCTGAAAGGCGAGAATGACATCGAGAAGGAAAACCGCCTCGTCGCATTCGCCGATGAGCGCAGCGCCTGGATGCCGCTGCTCATTGCGAGCAGCATGGCCCGCGATCGCGGCGATGTCGCTACCGCAGTGAGCTACGTCGCCCGCGCGCACGAGCGGAATCCGAAAGCCGAGGAAGTCCTCTTGCAATACGCTGCGATGCTTGGCGATGCGAAGGACGCAGGCGCGCTCGAAATTGTCATCCAGCCCGCAGTTTCGAGCGGTCGCTATACCAAGCGTCTTGACTGGAACTATGCTCAATCGCTCCGTCAGGTGGACAAGACCGCACAAGCCATCGAGGCCCTGCGTCGCGCCCAGATGGGCGATGCACCGGCGGATTTCAAAGCGGCGGCGGAAAGCGCCATCGAACATTGGACCGGCCTTCGCGCTCAAAGCGGTGGCCAGTTGGAAGTGCATTCCAGCGGACAGCTCCTGCGCCCGCTCGTCCTCGCGCTCGAAGACGGTGATGGCGGAATGCTGCTCAGCCCCCGGCAAGCGCTTCCCGCGCAGCACAAGTTTCCATGGCGCGCACAGGGCAACGAAGCCCGCATGAAGCTCCAGCAGGGCCAGACCGGCGTCGGCGGAACACCGTCTTCGCTCGGCACATTCATCGTTCGCAATGTAACGCCGGCCACCGAAGGTAACACGACGGTGGAATGCCGCGTGGAAGCTACTTCAGACGGTCGCCTCACATTTACCGCCGGTCAAAACGGACGGAAATTGCCGGTGGATTGGGAAGCGTAGTCGCAGTTTGTGCGACACCGCGCTTGCCGTTCGACCCGCTGCCGCCTATTTGCGCGCCATGAGCACGACGCGCCACATCGGAATCATCGCCAATAATTCAAAGCCCGGCGCACGTGAACTCGTGCTCGCGCTGATGAATGAGTTTGCCCGTCACCCGATCCAGCTTCACCTCGATCATCGTGCCAGCGGGCTCATCGGCGCTGAGTCCTCGCTCACGGAGCCCGAGCTCGCAGATACATGCGAGATGCTACTTGTGCTAGGCGGCGACGGTACGATTCTGCAAGTGCTCCACGCGCTCGGCGAGCAACTCCGCCCGCTTTTCGGCATCAATCTCGGGACGCTCGGCTTTCTCACGACCATCGCCGCAACCGAACATGCGCGGGCTGTGGCAGCGATCGTGGAACGGACCTACACGCTCAGCGAGCGCACGTTGTTGAAAGTCGAAATTGTCCGGGACGACGCCGTCATCAGCACACGCGTTGCGCTTAACGACGCAGTCGTTAGCCGCGGCGAACTCTCCCGCCTCATCCGCCTTGATGTAAGAATCGGTGGTTCCGCAGTAAGCGAGTATAATGCCGACGGCCTCATCGTTGCCACGCCGACCGGTAGCACCGCTTACAGTCTCAGCGCGGGCGGACCAATCCTCGCGCCGGACAGCGGTGTTTTCGTGGTGAATCCGATCTGCCCGCACGTCCTCACAAACCGCGCCGTAATCGTGAGCGACAACAGTCCCATCCAAATCTCACCGAGCGAAAGCCGAAGCAGCATCTTCCTAACGCTCGACGGACAGACATCCCAAGCAGTGCTCAGCGACGATATCATTCGCATCAGCAAAGCCGCGCAACGCCTCCCGCTCGCGATGTTGCCGGGAATGTCGTTTTTTGAAGTGCTGCGGCAAAAGCTCAAGTGGAGCGGTGCCGCAGTGTAGCAGTAGTTGACTACTGCTTCTTTTTCTTCTTCTCGATCTTAGCGAGTTTCTTCTCCTTCGGAGTGAGCAAAGGAGCCTTCTTCTTCTCTTTTTTAGCGTCGTTCGATTTCATATCGGTCGGTTTAGAGCGCGTTTGGAAAATGGGCAATCCAATACGCTTCGACTACGCAATCATCCCCTGCCAGGCCGCGCCGTACGTCCCCGCCCACTCGCCCAGTTGCGCCGGGAGGAGTTTCACCTTCGCGCCGCCCGGACGCCACTCGACTTCATTCAGAACATCCTGCAGCGGCAAAAACAGAACTCGTCCCGCCGCAGCGATCCCGCCGCCGATGATCACCACTTCGGGATCGAGGATATTCACCAAGGAAGCCACTGCGCAGCCGAGAGCACGGATGCTTTTGCCCCAAACTTCCGCAGCAAAAGCATCCCCGGCTACGACTGCCTGCACAAGCTCATGCGTCGTCTGGAAACGCCCGTCGCTTCGCGCTCCGATATTGTGATTCCCGATCCAATCCTCCAGACCGCCCGGTGTCAGACTGATGGTCGGCTGTCCGTAAGGATTCAAGCACATGTGCCCGAGATGCCCCGCGCGTCCGATCCTGCCGCGCACGAGGCGTCCTTCCGACCAAATCGCGCCGCCCACCCCCGTTCCCAGCGTGAGCAAAATCGCGTGCTTGAGACCACGCGCCGCGCCCTGCCACACTTCTCCGAGCAAGGCCGCGTGAGCGTCGTTCATCACGGCCACATCCCGCTCCAGCCATTCCGACCAATCGAATCCCTCCAGCCCATGCATCCGTCCAGGCATGAACGCAATCATGCGCCCGTCATTGTCCGCCAGCCCCGGAGCGGAAATCCCTATCGTCTCCGCACGCCCCGCCAGTTTCTCGAGCTCATCGACCAAAGTGCGCACATTGACTGCAAAGGTCGGCGGCCCCATCGCCTCACCATCTTCCGTCGGCAGCGTGCGCTGAAAAAGCAGCTCGCCCGTCTCCGAAAAAGCCGCCGCCTTAATCTGCGTGCCGCCGATATCGATACCGAGCGCCACCATGGCCTACACGCCTTCGCTCACCGTCCATCCGCCATCCACCGCGAGCACCTGGCCCGTGCAAAAACGCGATGCATCACCAAGGAACCACACCACAGCCGCATCGAGATCCTCCGGCGTGCCCACCCGCCCGCCGTCGAGCGGCTGTTTTGCGCGGATAAAACTCATGATCTCCGTGTTCTCCACGGCGCGGCGGGACATCGGAGTCTCCACCAGCGCAGGTGCCAGAACATTCACACGGATGTTGTGCTTCGCATAATATGATGCTGCACTTTTGCTAAATCCAATGATACCGGCCTTCGCCGCCGCATACGCGTGCGATGCAAAATGGCGCGGTGACGGTGACCAAGCCAGCACGCTGCCCATATTCAAGATCGCACCGCCTTTTCCCTCCGTCATGAAATGGCGCACCGCGGCCCGATTCGAATACATCAACGTCGTGAGATTCATATCGAGCGTCTTACTCCAGCCTTCGTCCGACAGTTCGTGCAGCGGCCCATCGCCCAGTTTTCGTCCGCTTCCGCCCGCGACATGATACAAGCCATGCATCCCGCCAAACGCCGAAACGGCCTCGCCGATCGCGCGCTCCGCAGTGGTCGAATCGGTGGCGTCACCGGTGAAAGCGAGCGCTTTCTCCCCGAGCACGAGCTCCGCAGTGGTCGTCGTCTCCGGGTCTTTCCCCACGACCACGACACGCGCTCCCGCAGCGATGATGGCTTTGGAGGCCGAGAGCCCGAGCCCTGTGGTTCCCCCGATGACGACGATGACTTTTCCAGATAGCGGTAATGGCATGTGTGCAGGATCGCGGTTACCGGTGAAAGCTGCAATCAGGAAGTGCACAGGGCTCACGCATCTAAATTTCTCTAGTGGAAGGGCGGAAGCGCGAATCGGAGCGGGGCTTTCCTAAGCCCCGT
>JAYSTZ010000343.1:0-1632 GCA_043719365.1 Verrucomicrobiaceae bacterium
TGCACGTCGAGGACAACGAATGCGCGATCTCCGTCCTTCAGTCCGAGCAATTCACCATTCTCGGCCAGTCGGACATCTCGCGCTGAGCCCGCGCCTTTCGGCCCAATGATTGCCGGCCCCGACCTCGTCGTCACCTGTCCGCACTGCAAAGCGCTCGGGAAGATTTTCACCGTGGAATCCGCCGACCTGCGCGGAGCCGTCACCTGGTCCGACGGCTGGCAGGATGCCCCGATGATGCCGAAGCCGCCGCGCATCACGCGCTGCCCTGCTTGCCAGAAAATCTTCTGGACGTGGGAAGCCGGACAACTCGGATACGCACCACCGCCGGAAATCGCGAGCCCTGAACAAGCCGCATGGAAAGACGCGCCGCACCTCGAACCGCTCGACGAAGCCGGAGTCGCCGAGGCCATCGCCGCCGGATTTGCCCCCACGCCCGATTTGGAAATGGAACTGCGCGTCCTCCGCTGGTGGCGCGGGAATGATCCGTTCCGCTTCGACGACGCGCCGATCGGCCACGTCACCGATCCCGACGCCATCGCCAACATCCACCGCATCATCGAAATGATGACGAACGGCGAAGAAGACCTGCTCCTCTTCCGCGCCGAAGCGCAACGCGAACTCGGCCTTTTTGAAGAAGCGAAGCTCACGCTCGAAGGCGTCGGTTGCAGCGATTGGTGGCCCGCGAAAAGCCGGATGCTGGAGCTAATCGCCTCCGGCAGCCGCAAACTCGACATCCTTTTTGCCCCGCTGGACCCCGCCGAACAGGCCGGGGAATCGTAAGAAAAATCGGCGTCCGGCAAAATTGCGAGGCCAGTCCGGCCGCGCACGGGTCATGCTTTCCATAAAAACCATGACACCTAATGCCACCACCGAATCAGGCACGCCGGGCGAGCGCAGCTTGCGGAAATCCCAAACCGATTCGCTCGTCGCAAGTCTCGTCACCGAATTCCCCGCCACGACGCCCTGCGATATCCGCGTCGCGGTTTTGCAAGCCGAAGAAAATCTCTGGCCCAAAAAGGACGAATACATCCTCCTCGACCACGCCCGCGATCTCCTGCGCCGCGGCCCGGAGTAACGCCATGGAGCGGTGTGCGTCCCACGATTTGGGAGCACACCGCTGCGGAAGCGCCTCAGGCGCTACTTCTTCTCGCCGTAACCGCGCACGAAGCCGATGCAGGCCGCAGCGTCCACGACGTTGTTGTCCCAGTTGTATTCGTATTCGACCGAGATCGGACCCTCGAAACCCTGCGCTTTGTATTCGTCGAGCACGGCCTTCACGCCGCTCACGCCTTTGCCCCAATGCACGTCGTGCCCGCTCGGTAGCGGCGCGTGCAGGTCTTTCATGTGGCTGCTCACGATGTGGCCTTTCAAAATCTTCACGCACTCGACCGGCACGAGCCCGCTGCGCACCCAGTGTCCGATGTCGGCGCACGCGCCAATGCGCGGGTCGCGATCTTTCACGACGGAAAGGATGTAGTTCGGGTCCCACATCTTGTAACTCGCGTCGTCCGGACGCTTCGGATGATCGTGAAACCCGACCATGATGTCGTATTCCTTCACGAGCTTTTCAAACGTGTCGATCGCATCGACCGACTCGGTATTGATGACGCGAATGCCGAAGAATTTCGCAAA
>JAYSTZ010000344.1:0-3766 GCA_043719365.1 Verrucomicrobiaceae bacterium
AGCTCGCGGCCTTTCATTAAATCAGGCTCGGACTGGAGGCGTCCCAGCGATTCGACTGGGGATGACTGCACGAGGCGATCCATGGTGAGAAATGCGGCGTGAGCAGCGGGTTTGTCCGCAGCCTCAGTGCGGACGAGCAGTCGCGAGAGGTCGGGCAGGAGTTCGACTGCGCGAGTGTGGACTGCCACATCGAAGGACTCCAGCCATCCCACGCTCTGCTCGCTTTGCCAGCTTGGCTCGTTGAGCAATTCGCGCATCTTCCCGTTGACGTATGAAATATCGGCGGGCGCAGTGCGGACCTTTGCAAAATTGCGGAGCGCCACCGCCCATTCATCTGCACGCTCCCGGCTGTTAAGAACGGCTTGCGCATAAGTCGCCGCTCCTTTCGGATTGGTGCGGCCAAGCTGATCAAGGAGCCACACGCGGAACGATGGAGCAGTGTCTAGCGCACCTCCGTCAGCAATGGCAAACGGAAGCAGGGTCTTGGCGTCGCGGCGGCTGTCGAGGAAATCACGGATGGCAATCGTGCTCCGCTCGACCGGCATTTCCCGGAGTCTTGCGGCAAGTTCATCAAGAAGGGAACGAACGCGCTCCGGCGTGTCGGCAGCGGCGAGAGCCTTCCACACGGAGTCCAAGTCTGTGTGAAGGCCAGGCTTTGGTTGAGATGGTTCGCTTTCGCCGTTACCTGTGGCCGCGCGTTTTGATGTGCCTGCGTCACGCCCTTCCGCGGATGCTGAAGCGGCGCTAGACTGTACGGGCGTGGAGCAGGAACGAAACAGGGCATAACCAGCGCACAGGAGCACGACCGCAGCGCAGGCACTGTGCAGGATTCTTCGATTCACCGGGCACATTGGCTTCGGAATGATCCAAATTTCCAGCAGAAAAACAAACGGCGAGAGCGACCGCTCGACCTCCAGATGTCGCAAATGCTGAACTTATTCCTTGTAATCCCACCCGACGCGCGTTTGCAGTGGCGCGTTGTCGGAGTAATTCCACCCGGTGCGGGAGGAGTCGGTGGGAAGGAAGCGGCGGAGAAATCGGCGCAGCATTTTCATCGGTTGAGAATCCACGCAATGAGCGTGGCGAGTAGGGCACCGCAGGGCACCGTGATGAGCCAGGAGAGGATGATGGAGCCGACGCTTTTCCACTTGGCCTGCCGGGTAACGATGCCGATGCCGAGCATTGATGCGACACTCACGTGCGTAGTGCTCACGGGGAGCGAATGGTAGCTGGCAGTGGAGACCAGCAGCGCGGTGGATAGGTTTGCGGCGAAGCCTTCGCCGGGGTTCATTGCAGTGATGCGTTTGCCGAGCGTCTCGGCGACGTTGCGCGCATCGAGAAGTCCGCCTAGCGCGGTCATCACGGCGATAGCGACGATGCCCCAGCGGATGTCGAGCGCATGGATGGCCATGAGCAGCGCGGCGATTTTCGGAGTGTCGTTCAGCCCGCGTGCAAAGCTCGCTGCGCCCGCGCTGAGGAAGTGCAGCGTGTCCAGCGTGCGGGTGCGGTGATCGGGCAAAAGGCGCACGGCTTTGAGCAGGAAGTAGATCACGGTGCCAACGCCGATGGCGATGAGCGGGCTGAGCAAAAGGGGTTGCACGAAGCTCTTTCCCAGCGCACCGAAATGAACGGTGCCGTCTCCACTCGCCAGCCCCGCGCCGACCAGTGCGCCGGTGAGCGCGTGCGTGGTGGAGACGGGGAAGCTCAGTCGCGTAGCGAGGAAGCTGGTGAGCGCTCCGCCGAGCGCGACCGCGAGCAGGAAGTTCGGGGACTGCGTGAGCGCATCGGGCACTAGTCCTTTGCCGCTAAACGTTTTCATAAGCCCTTGCGCAAAAAAAAGCGCGGCGAGCGCGCCTGCCAGAGTGCTCGCCGTGCCCCACCAAAGTGCCGTGCGCAGGCTGGTTGTGCCGCTGCCGTAGAGCGACGCGACGCCTTTGAAGTTCGCGTTCGCCCCGTTCGTAAATGCTAAGAAGCACACGGCAAGAAACAGCAACCCGAGCAGCATCAGCTACTGTCCCGCAGGGTTTCCACCCGTCTCGGCAGGCAGCGATTTGTCGTTCAGCCACACATATTCTTTCCACGCGCCTTCGTACAGGCGGACGTTGGGATACCCGGCGACATGCTTCAAATAAAAGCGGAGCAAGCTGCCTTCGCGCGACGTGCCGCAGTAGCAAATGATGTTTTTGTCCGGCGTGATGCCGGCTTTTTCCAGCTCTGCCTTTGTCTCGGTGAATGGCTTGAACTTGTGCGTGTTTTCTTTCTCCATCAGCCGTGCCCAGTGGAAGCTGATTGCGCCGGGGATATGCCCTTTGCGCAGCCAGATTTCATCCTCGCCGCGAAACTCATTGATGGGCCGCGCGTCGATCAAAATGTTGCCGGGTTTTCCGACATGCTTCTGCACGTCCGCGATATTTGCGGCGGTGCTGGAGTCTCCTTTCTTCGGCAGACTTCCGGTGGGATTTCCAAAGTAGTCCTGCACGGGCGAAAACCCCGCCGCCTTCCAAGCTGGCAGTCCACCATCGAGGATGCGGATGTCTTTCACCCCGAATTTTTCGAGGACGTGGACGACCATTGTGCTGCTGAGGATTTCATCGTTCGGCAATACATCGCCGGTCGCATAAACGATGTGTGTGCGGTCTTTGTCCACGCCTGCGCGAATGAGCAATTTCGCGGTGATGTCGTCCGGAAGATACTGCACGGGCACGGCTTTGTCAGTGCCGCGCAGCGTGTCAAATTCCAGGTGATGCGCTGTCGGTAGATGACCGCGGAAGTAGTCCTTGTACCCGCCGCGTGTATCGAGCACGATGGGCCGGTCTTTGGCGTTGGGTTTTTCGATGAGCGCCTTGGCTTCGGCGGGCGTGATGAGGCCGATGTCGGCGGCTGCGATGTTCGCCATGAAGGCGAGTGCGAGTGCGATGGTTGTTTTCATGGATTAAAATTTGAAGACGAAATTGATCTTGAGGGTGAGCGAGGCGTCGTCGCCGTTGTCGGGGAAATTGCCCCACGCTTCCGCGACGAGGTTGCTGCAAACGGGCACGAGCACCCCTGCCGAGTAGAGCCAGTCGTTGCTTAGTTGCTGGATGGCGTCGGCGCGGAGCGTGAAAAGATCGCGCCCTGGAGTCTCCATCGCCTTGACGGACTTTACCGATTTTCCATCGCCGTGCGTCGTCGTCGCCGCAGTGCGGAACGTCTTATCCACGCCGAAGAACGGCAGCGCCTCGCCGTCTTGCGAAGCGCAGCCGCCGTGGAGTCGCAGCCAGCCTAGGTCGTGCGACACCACGGCGTAAAAGAACTCGTCACCCGAACGCTTCCGGTCGCCGCTGTCGAAAGAAATGTTCGCCACGCCGACTGCCACCGTCGGCAGACCCTCGCCGAGCGGGAGCGCGATCTTTCCGTGTGCGGCGATTGGTCCGCCTTTGCCCGGCGTGAGGTGGGCGGAAGCGCCGAGCTCGATTTTCACGAGCTTTGCGTCGATGCCGGTCTTGAAGCCGAGATTGAAATCTGTGTCCCGGTCGTTGCCGAGCGTCGTGAATCCCTGAAGCACAAACGTGCCTTGCGGAGTGGTGTCCGCGGTCGGGATATTGTTCAGCCCGCTGGGCGTGGCGTAGGTTGCAGTGGTGGTGAGGAAGAGCGCCGAAGCGGCTGCGATGTATTTCATAGTGGTGTGTATGCTTACATGCGCCGTGTGGCATATACGGAAGGCTCGCGTCTATAAAAATCTTCTGCGAAAGAAGGGAATGGCCGAAACGGATTGCACCGAAATTTT
>JAYSTZ010000345.1:0-3764 GCA_043719365.1 Verrucomicrobiaceae bacterium
TTCCAAAAGCAAGGACCGGCAGAGCCATGGGGCTGCTCGGGACGATGTCCGCGATTGGCACTGCGCTCGGTCCATCGCTCGGCGGTGTTCTGATCGCCGGACTCGGGTGGCGGGCAATCTTTCTCATCAACGTGCCGCTGGGTTTCCTGACTTTAACTCTCGCCTATCGTTTTCTGCCAATGGATCGCGGGGAGCCGAAGACGAATCGGATTACTTTCGACAAGGTGGGCACTCTTCTGCTCGCGCTGACGCTCGGGGCATATTCACTCGCCGTGACGATCGGACGTGGCCGATTTGGTACACTCAACGTCGCTCTGCTTTTGGCGGCTGCCGTCGGAGTCGCGCTCTTCGTTCTCGCGGAGGCGAGAGCCGCGTCGCCGTTGATCCGCCTGACGATGTTTCGCGATTCCGCTTTAACTGCAAGCCTCGCGACAAGTGCGCTCGTCTCGACGGTGATGATGGCGACGCTGGTGGTCGGGCCGTTCTATCTCTCTCGTGCGCTGGGGCTCGACGCGGCAATGGTCGGACTTGTGCTGTCTGTCGGTCCGATTGTCTCCGCACTGACGGGCGTGCCGGCCGGTCGCATTGCCGACCGTTTTGGCTCGCAACGCGTGACCATCGTTGGGCTCATCGGAATAGCGGTCGGCAGTCTTGTTCTCTCGATCATCCCGGCGACGCTCGGCATCCCCGGCTACATCGCACCCCTCGTCGTCATGACCGCCGCTTACGCGCTATTTCAGACTGCCAACAACAGCGCGGTGATGACGGATATCCACGCGGACCAGAGGGGCGTGATATCGGGCGTGCTCAACCTCTCGCGCAATCTCGGGCTCATCACCGGCGCATCCGTTATGGGCACTGTGTTTGCGCTCGCGTCTGCAACGACCGACATCACGAATGCAAGTCCTGAAGCCGTCGCCACCGGTATGCGGACCACGTTTGCAGTCGCGGCAACTTTGATCGTAGTCGCCCTCGCTATTGCGGCAGGAAGCAGGACTCGCTCACGACATACCATTTCCCGAAAGGTTCTCAGTATCATCGTGATTGCGCTATGGAGCAGCGGCGGTCGGGCCCAAGCCCGGGAGCCAAAGCAACTCTTGGACGGCAAGCCAGCGAGCGCAAAGCTGGTAAAGACCGCAACTGTGGTCCGCACCGCTCCTCGCCGCTTTGAACCCTATCCCTTGAGTGCTGCCGGGTGGGGGGCGGAGGCTGGAAATGGGATGTTTTACAGCCGCTGGGCGGAGGATTGGACGGGCATACGCGTTGCCGGAAAGGCCCCGCTGCTCAAAGCGATGTCGCTCGGCGGCGATGCCTCTCTGACCGTGAGCGCCGAGGTTCGCATGCGCTACGATAGCTTCGAGAACGGGCAACTCATACGGGGGAATGACTATCAGCAAAGCCTGCTCCGAAGCATCCTCGGCGCGGATCTCCGCATCAACTCCAACCTCCGCGTCTTTGGCGAGATCGGCACCGGACAGGTCGATGGCCGCAGGAGCGTTGCCCCTGCCAATTTCCAGAACGACGCCTCGCTGCAGCAGCTCTTCGTGGACGCTCGCGGCTATGTCGGCTCGACCTTGGTCGGCGCGATGGTCGGACGGCAGGAGTTCGCCGACGGTCCTCGACAACTAATCAGCCTTAGCGACGGCCCAAACCTGCACCGCACATGGAACGGCGTTCGCCTTTATGCTCATGGCCAACGGTGGCGTGTTGGCGCGTTTGATCTAAGCGCCACTCGGCTGAAGGATGGATTTTTCGATGGAGAGATCGATGACACCGAGCGCCTCCTGGGCTTCAATGCCAGCTTCATACTTTCGTCCGGACCGGAGGAGTCCAACATCTACCTGGACCCATTCTGGATTCGCAGCGAGAACGCTGCTTTCCGCTCCGCTGGCCGCACCGGTCGCGACGATCGTGACACATACGGCGCACGTCTATGGGGGCGGCGGGGCGACCTGAGATTCGACTGGACGTTGGCGCGCCAGACAGGCGAGAGCCTCGGGCACGACGTTGATGCGTGGGGCCTGTTCGCGGTCCAAAGCCTTTCGCTATCCGACAAAGGTTGGAAGCCTCGTCTTACAGCACATATCGACGTTGCCTCAAATGGGTTCAACCAACTCTACTCCAGCTCCGGCTATCTGGGTGAAGGCCGCTTTCTGAGCCTCAGCAATTTGCTTCTGATCGCGCCGGGGATTTCCGCGTCGCCCACGCCGACAACCAACCTCTCTATCGAATACGGATTCGCTCGACGACTCGCGGAGAACGACGCGGTCTATGCTGGCGGAATGCGTGCTTATCCAGGCACACAAAACGTTCCGGGCCATGAGATCGGCGGACTGCTCCGCGTCGCAGCGAGTTGGTCAGTCACCGAGCATTGCACCCTATTCCTAGACTATGAGCGACTCGTCGTTGGCGACGTACCCATGCGAGCAAATCTGCCATCGGGCAGCTACGGCTATATCGGTGCGACCTTCAGGTTTTGAGAGCTGGGTTCCGCCGCACTCACTTCAGCGCCCGCGTGGAAGAGCCGGATGCTCGATACAGCGCATGCGTCAGGATGTGGGGCCGGCGTCGGCGGTGTCGGCGATGGAGAAGTAGGAAGAAGGATTCTTGCGCTTTGGTGTCGCAAGCCGCTGGTGCTCGAACTTAAGAAATCAAATTTGGCCCGGATGCCTTGACCTCGCGCGCCCGAGTCTCCACACCCAACGGCGTCCATGAAGGTCTCACTTCTCACATCCATTACATTCGCAATGTCCATCGTCTCCGCCGCTCCGCCTACCGAAAAAAAGCCCGTCACGGACGAATACCACGGCGTGAAGGTCGTGGATGATTATCGCTGGCTGGAGGAGTCGGGTTCGCCGGAGGTGAAGGCTTGGACGGATGCGCAGAACAAGCACTCGCGGGCCTGGCTCGATGGGCGGGCGGACCGAGCGGGCATTGAGGCGAAGCTCACTGCGCTGTATGCGAAAGACACGCCTTCGCACAGCGGGCTGGTGGCGCGTCCGGGGTTGCTCTTTGCGCTGAAGTTTCAGCCGCCGAAGCAGCAGCGGTTGCTCGTCACGCTGGCGTCGGTGGATGATCTGGAGTCGGAAAAGGTCGTGCTCGACCCGAACGAACTCGAGCCGAAGGGTCAGGTGGCGATGGATTGGTTTGTGCCGTCGCCGGATGGAAAACTCATCGCTGTGTGCCTCTCGGAAAATGGAAGCGAAGAGGGGACGCTTCATTTTTACCGCACGGAAACCGGCGTGCATCTGCCCGACCGAATCGCCCGCGTACAATATCCCACGGGCGGCGGGAGCACGGCATGGTTGCCGGACAGCTCGGGCGTTTACTACACGCGCTATCCGCACAAAGGCGAGAAGGCGGAGGACGATCTGAACTTCTTTCAGCAGATCTATTTTCACAAACTCGGCGCTCCCGTGACCGACGACGTGTACTCGGCAGGCCGCGATTTTCCGCGCATCGCGGAGATCGAACTCGAGACTTCCGAAGACGGGCGGCTTTTGCTTGCGGCGGTGGCGAATGGCGACGGCGGGGAGTTTGCGCACTACATCCGCGAGACGAAAGACGGTGCGGCTTGGCGGCAATTCACGCGGCACGAAGACGGCATCAAGGAGATCGTTTTCAGCCACGACGGAGCCGCGCTTTTTCTGCGCTCGGTGAAGGACTCGCCGCGTGGAAAAGTCCTGCGCATGTCGCCGACCGGCACGCTGGCCGATGCGACGGTGGTCGTGCCCGAGAGCGACGCGGTGATTGAGGGAATCACG
>JAYSTZ010000346.1:0-1628 GCA_043719365.1 Verrucomicrobiaceae bacterium
GGAGGACGCCGGACGGATCTTGGTCGAGGTGCATCAGGTCGTGCGCGACATGGCCGGAACCATTGTCGCCGATGAGCGCACCGGTCATCGTTTCTCCATCGAGCATGGCTTCATTCAAGGCATGGAAGTCTGTTCACTTCCATCAGCCAACCGTTTCAACCAAGCGAAGGCAAAGACATGACAACTGCAACGCCTATGCCCTACAGCGAATGGCTTCGCTGACGTGAAAGGTGGGGATCATGGCCCGACGGCTGGGGGGCGCAGGACGGGCACACGATCATTTCCCAAGCGGGCAACTTGGTCGGCAGTCGCAGGCTGAGTGACGACTTTCAAAAGCCGGTAATCTTTTCCCGGCGGAGTCGGAAGCAGGAGTCCTTCCAAGGCCGATCCTGCGGGCACGTCTTCCCAATTTTGCTGGCCGGTCGTTTTATCCTTCTCTCCGAATCGCTCGATTTCCGGGACGATAACGGGCTCGGCACCTTCGCGTTTGATCCAGTAATTCCGGCTTTCGTTTCTGGCCGGTCCACCAAAGACGGCTTCAAACGGAAGTTCAAAAACGCCTCCCGGTCCTTTCAGCAGAACGGTGGCTTTTTGTTGCGGTCTGACTTCGCGACCTTTCTGCACAAAGCGATTGCACATGGGCTGGGATTTTATGGAACGCGAACCGCGTGGCAATGGGTGATCCAATCAAGAAGACGGGCAGGTTTTTGGAGGGAAGACGTTTCTTCCCCAAGTCGAAGCCGGA
This sequence comes from Verrucomicrobiaceae bacterium, assembly GCA_043719365.1. Lineage (GTDB taxonomy): Bacteria > Verrucomicrobiota > Verrucomicrobiia > Chthoniobacterales > Chthoniobacteraceae > SXWH01. Next base: position 746 of record JAYSTZ010000346.1, read on the forward strand.
GGAACCGTCTTCGACACCCCCATCTCAACGGAAACCCAGGTTTCCGTAACGCCTTCCTGATGCGGCTCGCGCCGCGGGAGACTGTGCCTCCCACCGGCTGCGCGCGCCCGCGGCACAGACTCCCGAGTTGGTGGGCTGGCGGCGTTCATCTGCGCCGACCTTTCGGCGCTCCCGGCCTTCCGCCCATGCTTCCGCGCGGAAGCCGGGCGCGGCCTTCCGGTCGGCGCAGATCATCGCGAGAATTCCATGCCCGCCGACCTTCCACGGGAGCGCGAGTCGCGCGGGAAGTGAGTCGCGCAAACGCGCGAATCCGCACTAATCTCGCGGGAATGTCCGCCAGCGAATCACCCTCCCATCTTGAGCTAAAGCGACTCGCGCTCATTTGGGCGCAGGCGAATGGCTACCCCATCGTGGCGTGCGAAGTGTCGCTGCAGAATCTGCGCTTTCGCCTCGATATGGGTGCGTATCGGCCCGGCTCGCGGAGGGAGCAGAAACGCGATGCGCGATTGAAAACGAATCGCTCCGTTTCCATCGCGTCAGTCGGCATCGCCGCAGTCTTTGAATGCAAGGCAAGTCGGGCCGATCTCGTCCGCGATTGCCGCAGCGCGGCCCGGCTCATCGAACGGATGAAAATGCTCACGGAGCGGCGGTGCAACTTGGAGAGCCTTTTGAAAATCCACTATCCTTCGTTGCGCAATGGCGACGGGCTTTGGCCGGAGTATGAAACCGTGGCTTTCGACCGAGCGGAGCACGCGCCTTATCGGAAAGTGGTGAAGGAGCTGGCGACGATTTCGCGACAACTCCACGGCCAGACAAAGATGGAGTCTTTGATGAAATGGCAGGCGGCGAATCTGCATTACCTCGTCGTTGAACCCGCTCTCGT
>JAYSTZ010000347.1:0-1628 GCA_043719365.1 Verrucomicrobiaceae bacterium
CGGGTATTGGTTTCGTTCTTCCGCCGCCGATTCCACAAGTCTCTACTCCGTCGATCAAATCACTAAGAATGTTTGGAAGTATAACGTCGGCGCAGCTGCACCGACAGTTTTAATCAGCGGAAACTCTACTGAAGGCACTCTATTTATCGATACGAACAACGTGTATTTGAATGTCGGGGGCAACATTAAGAAAGTTTCAAAAGCTGGAGGCACGGTGACGACGTTGGTGACTGGCACAGGAGTGAGCGGCTTCATTTCGGATGACTCTCTTGTCTATTTTACTCAAGCCGGTTTCATCAAAACTGTTCCAGTGGGCGGGGGAACCGCCACGAATTTAGTTCCGATTGCTGTGGGGAGCGTCACTGCGATGGCTGTCGATTCATCGTGGGTTTACTGGACCGATATCAGCGGCGGGACGGGAGCGGGGAAGCTTTGGAAAAGATCGAAGCCCACTCCTTGAGCGGCTGCGTGTCAGTAACGCCCGGTGTCGCGTCGTTCGTGGAATGATTTGGGCGATTTTCGCCAAATCGCCGCGTCATCAGAGTAGCTGACCCGTCTCCAAGCCGAATCGCACGGCGGCCAAAGGTAAGCGGGGGCCACAGCCGCATGGTTTTGAGGTTGATTTGAGCGGCGCAGCTTCGACTGGCGGAGCATGGATTGCGTAGCGAGAGGGCTACGGCTTCTATGCGGCGGCTTTGAGTTCGACGGTGGGCTTGCGCGCCTTCGCCCAGGCTTGCGGCGTGAGATCGGGGATCTGCCGGTTCGTCGCGCGGGGCAGGAGGGTGAGGATGTCGCGCAGGTATCCGCAGGGGTTCATGCCGAGGCGGCGGCAGTTTTCCACGATCGTATAGAGGATGGCTCCGCGTTCGCCGGCGGCGGCATCACCGATGAAGAGCCAGTTCTTCTTGCCGATGGCGGTGGGGCGGATGGCGTTTTCCACCAGGTTGTTGTCGATCTCCACTTGGCCGTTGCCGAGGAAGACGCGCAACTCGCTCCATTGTTCAAGCGCGTAGCTGAAGGCCTTGCCCATGTTGCTTTGCGGGAGGTGGCGGCGGCGGGCTTGGAGCAGCAGGATGGCTTTGCCGATGCGTTCGAGGATGGGCCGGCTTTGCGCGGCTCGCACCGCTTCACGCAGCACGGGGCCGGCGCGGCGTTCGCGCAGTTCGGCTTCGATACGGTAGAGATGTTGAATCTGCCTCAGCAGCCACGCGGCACCACAGTCGCCGTTCTCGACGGCTTCGTAAAATTTGCGACGCGCGTGCGCCCAACACCCGGCGAGGGTGATGCTGGCAGCGCCGCCTCTGGCATTGCGCCCGGCGACGAACGCAGGGTAGGCTGCATAGCCATCGCTTTGCATGACGCCGTGGAAGTCCGCCGGGATGAGGCTTTGCAGGCACCCGGCCGCGCGGCTGGTGTGCCATTCGAAGACGACGCCGATACCGGGACGAAAGGCCGTCCATAGGTAGCCGAGCCTTGCCTTTCCATGGCCGGGTTCGAGGTATTTGACCGGCGTTTCATCCACCTGCACGTAGCCGCCACCCATCACGCCGGTGCGGATGCTCTCGTAAATCGGACGCAGCCAGTCGGCGCACAGACCCATCCATTGCGCCATCGTTTGGCGCGAGAGT
>JAYSTZ010000348.1:0-1627 GCA_043719365.1 Verrucomicrobiaceae bacterium
TCGCGATGGACGCAAAGCAGTTGGAATCGCTCGCGGATATGGACGGAGACGGCGTGCAGAATCTGGGGTTCGAAGCGAAAAAACAATCAGCAGAACGCCGACGGTCTGCACTCACCGATGGTACATATAGCTTGTTCACTGCGGGCGGGACTAACGGAGCCAAACCAGCGAACGTCGAGCTCTCCTACTTCGGATTGAATGCCGCCACCGCCGCCACCGCAAACTACCGCGCAATGTTCCGTCCGCTCGGCGCGACGAAGGAGTGGGCGGAGAACAATTACTACAAGCTGCGCATCGTGGAGCAAAACGCATCGCTGGTTCCCGTGAACGCATTCTGGCGCGATTACGCGGCGCATGTCGCCACGGGGAAAGCCACGCCTTTTGTCTCCAGCAACATCGCTGAGGCCTCACACAATTTCACGGAGATGATGCTCGCGCTGGCCGTGCTCGATTTGCCGTTCGACGCGCCGGAGCACTCGAGCAAGACCGACGCCGGGAAATTCTCGCTCACTGCGGGCGGGCCCGTCGTCGTGTATCACAAGGAAATCAAACCGGCTGGTGCAGCAGCAGCCGATGCGGGGCAGTTGCTCGTGTCGCAGAGCTTCTTCCGGGCGAACGACCGCTTCCGCACGGAGGGCAATGAGAAGTTCGAGAAATACGTCACCGAAGAGTTCCTCACCGGCGCGGTGTATGGCGCGAATGTCGTCGTCACGAATCCCACGGCATCGCCTGCGAAGGCGGAGGTGCTCTTGCAGATTCCGCAAGGCGCTCTGCCTGTCTCCGGCAGCAAGGCCACCGATTCGCGCCGCGTGCAACTCGCGCCGTACACGACGCAGACGTTCGAGTATTTCTTCTATTTCCCGGCGACGGCGGCGGAGGGGAAAAAGTTCCCGCACTTCCCCGTGAACGCCGCCGTGAAGAACGCCGTCGCGGGCGCGGCGAAGCCGTTCGAGTTCAACGTCGTCACCAAGCTCACGCAGTTCGACAAAGCCTCGTGGGACTACGTTTCGCAATATGGCACCGACGACGAAGTGTTCGCGTTCCTCGATGCAAACAACCTCGCCTCGCTCCCCTTCCCTCGCATCGCGTGGCGATGCAAAGACGCAGCGTTTTTCAAAAAGCTCACCGCTTTCCTCGGCGCGCATTACATTTGGGATGAGACCATCTACAGCTACGCGCTCGTCCACAATGACAGCCCCGCGCTCCGCGAATGGCTGAAGCACAAGGACGCTTTCGTCTCGCAGTGCGGACCATTCCTTTCCACGAAGCTCGTGCTCCTCGACCCCATCGAGCGCCGCGCCTACGAGCAACTCGAATACTCCCCGCTCGTGAACCAGCGCGCGCACCGCGTCGGCAACGACTTCCGCATCGCGAACCCCGCCGTCCGCAGCCAATACACGCGCTTCCTCGACATCCTCGCGCACAAACCCGCGCTCGACCCGATGGACACCATGACGGTGTCGTATCACCTCTTCCTGCAAGACCGCGTTGACGAAGCACTCGGGCGATTCCACAGCGTCGAAGCAAACACACTCCCCACGCAAATCCAGCACGACTACTTCCGCTGCTACGCCGATTTCTACGAGGGCAACCTCGCCGACGCCCGCACCGTCGCAGCGAAATACGC
>JAYSTZ010000349.1:0-3758 GCA_043719365.1 Verrucomicrobiaceae bacterium
GGCCTTCCTCCCGAACTGAAAATCGTGGAAGGGGCACGTTCCCCCGTGATCCAGAGCACCTGGTCGAGCCAGTGGATGCCCCAATCGCCGAGCTGGCCATTCGCGTAATCAAGGTAGCTGCGAAAGCCGCGTGGATGAATCGCGCCGCGCCACGCCTGGTCCTTTTTACGCGGGTCGCCGCCGTTGTAAGGGCGCAGCGGAGCGGGGCCGCACCACATTTCCCAGTCGAGCTCCTTCGGCACTTCGACCGTGGGCAACGGCTTTTCCGCGCCGCCGCCGTAGTGGACGAAACAGCGCACCATCCCTAGCTCTCCGAGCTTTCCGCTGCGGATGAATTCCCGCCCGCTCACGTTATGCGGCGCGACGCGGCGATGCGTGCCGACTTGCACGACCCGCGCGGCGGCACGAGCAGCGGCGACCATGGCCTTGCCTTCCAGCACCGTGTGCGAAATGGGTTTCTCCACGTAAACGTGCGCCCCGGCTTTCACCGCCGCGATCATCGGCAGCGCATGCCAGTGGTCCGGCGTTCCGATGATTGCAATCTCCGGCTTCTCCTTTTCAAGCAACTCGCGGTAATCGCGATACCGCTTCGGCTTCTCGCCCGTCCCGGCAATCACGTTTTCCTGCGTGGCGTCGAGCTGACGCTCATCGACATCGCACAACGCGATGATACTGCATTCGCCGCTCGCCATTGCTTCGCGGAGAATGTTGTTGCCCCACCAACCACAGCCGATGAGCACGGTGCGGAATTTCTTGCCGGACTTATCCTGGGCGCGGATGTGTGGTGCCAGCGACAGAGCGCCGACGGCAAATGCGGAGTGGGTGAGAAAGGAGCGACGGTTCATCATGGTGGACGGTTGTAGCGCGCTGCTCGCCGAATTGTGAATCACGAAGTTCCCCCGTTCTCGTCAGCATGTGTGATTAAAGGTGGAACACCCCGAAAGGCGCGACAGCGTGGTGGTCCGAAGATGCCCCTCAGCTTAATAGAAAGCCCTGAGAATGTTTGGAATTTGCACGTCTATCTTGGTTTATCGCGCCGTCGGCGACAGGAATGTCGCCGCTCCTTGTGCGCTTCGCGCAAATCCACTTTTAATCACGCCCGTCATCAACACTACCCAGCAGGCAAAACCTTCATCGCGTATCGCTCACCGATTCTGCGCAGTCCGATTTTTGCGCCGAAAGTCGCGCTGAGATTTTTCGCAGTGAGAACATCCGCCTTCGCACCAGTGGCACAAACGCGACCCGCAGCGAGGAGCAGTGCGTGGGTGAGCGATGGCAGAATTTCCTCGACGTGGTGCGTCACGAAAAGAAGCGCGGGCGCGGTCTTCGACGAAATGAGGCGCTCCATGAAATCGAGAAACCGTTCGCGGGCGACAGGGTCGAGGCCCGCGCACGGTTCATCGAGAATGAGCACGCTCGGTTTGGCCATGAGCGCGCGAGCGATGAGCACGCGTTGACGCTCGCCCTGGCTGAGCACGCCCCATTCGCGCTTGGCGAGATGGGCGCACTCGGACCGCTCCATCATCTCGAGCGCCTCGCTTTTATCGGTGCGGGTGACGCGCCCCCAGTAGTCGAGCATCGCGTATTTCCCGCCGATGACGACGAGTTCGGCAGGGTCCCAATCGGGCACTTTCTGCCGGATGGAACTGCTCACGATGCCCACGCGCTCGCGGAGTTTCCGCCAGTCGGTTTCCCCGAACGTCTCGCCAAGCAACGAGACGCTGCCCCCCGATGGAGTCAGGTATCCGGTGAGCGCAGAAAGCAGCGAAGTTTTGCCGGAGCCATTCGAGCCGAGGATGACCCAGTGTTCGCCGGGCTGAACGACCCAGTCGAGCCCGCTGATGATTTGTGTGCCGTCGCGGGAAATGCGCAGCTTGTCGATTTGAAGAATGGGGCTCATGGAAGTAAATCGGGACGGCGTTCGCGGGTGCGTGCGATGGCTTGTTCGCGCCGCCATTTCGCGATGTTTTTGTGATGCCCGCTGAGGAGAATCTCCGGCACTTTCCATCCGCGAAAATCGAACGGCCTCGTGTATTGCGGGAACTCCAGCAGCCCGCTGGCAAAGCTGTCGTCGCCAGCGCTGGCCTCGTCGCCGAGCACTCCGGGGAGCAGACGCACGATGGCATCCACCACGACGCATGCGCTGATGACTCCGTTCGTCAGCACGTAGTCGCCGATGCTGATTTCATCGTCCACGATGTGATCCAGGACTCGCTGATCCACTCCCTCGTAGTGCCCGCTGAGAAATACCACGTGGCCGCGCCGCTCGGCATATTCCCTCGCGATTGCCTGGTCGAATCGCCTGCCGCACGGGCTCATATAGACGACGCGTGTTTCAGGCGTCTTCACGGACTCGATGGCTTCGAAGATCGGCTCGCATTTCATCACCATCCCCTGCCCGCCGCCGTAGGGCATGTCGTCGGCCGTGTGATGGCGGTCGTGCGCCCAATCACGGATGTCGAGCGAGCGAAACGCCACGGCTCCTTTATCCTGAGCACGCTTCATGATGCTCTCGCCCAGAATCGCCGTGGCGATACCGGGAAAGAGGCTCAGGATGTCGATCTGCATCGCCGGAGTTGTCATTCGTGAGGCTTGGATGAAAGAAACCGCCGCGCTCGGCAAGCGGGACGTTGCCTACCCCTGCAAGTTTGTCGTGATAGACCGTAGGTCTGAAAGCGCTGGATGCGGAGGACCGAAGGTCCGGCAATGTAATAGCCCAGGGTCAGCGAGGAACGAGCGCAGCCCTGGGTTCCAGACCACCGAAGACCAAGCCCTGAAGGGGCGAGACAACCCGTGCTGCCCGTTCTATCACGCCCTTCCAGGGCTTCCCTCTCTCTGTGCCATGACCCAGGGCTGCGCTCCTTCGTCGCTGACCCTGGGCTATTACATTGCAGGCTTTCAGCCTTCTTTTCAGACCACATTTTAACTGCGCTCCTGCAACTTTGGTTGCGAAAAGAGACGCTTGAAATTCGCCTCCACCTGCTCCGCGAGAGCCTCGACAGAAACGCCGCGCAGTGCCGCGAGAGCCTCGTAGCACATGAAAAGATTTCGCGGATGATTGATGCCGCCCGGCAGCGGATGCGGATTTTTTTCCGCCGGAGGCGCGAGGTCCGGCGCATCCGTCTCCACCAGCAACCGGTCCATGGGAATGACCGCGAACGCCTCACGCTGCGCCGATTTCCGTTCGTGCAGATAGTAAGGCGAGAACGAGAAATACGCGCCGAGCCGTGCAAACCCCGGCACCATCTCCGCCGCGCCGCCGTATGCGTGGAGCAAATATCCGCACGCCGGCAGCGGTGTGCGCTTCAGCGAATCCCACATCGCGCCCCACGCCTGCACGCAGTGGATGCTGGCGGGAATGTTGCGCTTCGCCGCGAGCGCGAGCTGCCACTCAAAGCACTCCGTTTGCTCCGCGATGTTGTGTCCTTCGACCCAGCGGTCGAGGCCGATCTCTCCGATGGCCGCACCGGGACACTCCTCCAGCGCAGCGAGCAGCTTCTCCTTCCACTCCGCAGAGCGCAAAGGCACATGCCACGGATGCAGACCAAACGAAGCCCGCACCCACGACACGCCGGCGGCCAGCCGCGCGACCGCGGGCCAGTCCTGCTCGCGGGTGCCGTTCACGATCGCGCCGTTCAAGCCGCAGCTCGTGAGCTGGCGGATTGCTTCATCGCGAATCGAATCGAGGCGCGCGTCGTGCAGATGATTGTGGGCGTCGTAGTAAAACACGCGTGCAGCCTGGCGAAAGGAGCCGCTCC
>JAYSTZ010000350.1:0-1626 GCA_043719365.1 Verrucomicrobiaceae bacterium
CTTCGGTTCACCGGCGAACCGCCGACGGGCAACACCTACGCCGATTGGGTTCAGACTCAAAACGAATCCTATCGAGCCGATGCCGCCAAACAATGGCTGGCGGATGCACCGGCAGAGGAGCACGTCGTGGCTTCCGCCACGGAAAACCTGAAGACAGCCAAGTGGCGACTCGCCGTGGAGGTGGCGGCGCGAATCGAGTTTCGTAGCAGCCTAGGTAACGGGGCTCAAACTTCTCCGCCCAAAATTGATCAGAGCCTCCTGACGTCAGCTGCTACGATAGTTGAGTCCCGCCTTCACGCCGTCGAACACATTCCATCCGAGGGGCGGGGCAAAGCCGCTCATTTTGTCCCCATCCGTTTCATTTTCACCAACAAGCTCGGCAAAGACGAAAAGCTGCTGCTGGCCTTCGATGCCCTCGTGCTCTCCGAAATGCTCGGACGCGAAGTCCGCCTCGGCAAAATCATCCACGGCGACGACCACGCCACGCTCAAGGTGAAGACCTCGGCCCTGGTCGGCGAAGTGCGGAAGCGCCTCGAAAAAATATCCGCGCTGCTCACCAGCCCTGCGCCGCCCGACCTCGTCCTGAACCGGCACTGTGCCGAGTGCGAATTCCAGTCCCGCTGCCGGAAGATCGCCATCGAGAAGGACGACCTCAGCCTGCTGGCCAACATGAGCGCGCAGGAGCGCCTGAAATTCCGCAGCAAAGGCATCTTCACCCTCACGCAGCTCTCCTACACGTTCCGTCCCCGACGACGGCCCAAACGGCAGCGCGACAAACGGGAGAAGTATCACCACGCGCTCAAGGCGCTGGCGATTCGGGAGCAGAAAATCCACATCGTCGGCAGCCCGGAACTCAAGATCGAAGGCACGCCCGTCTATCTGGATGTCGAGGGCCTGCCCGACCATGATTTCTACTATCTGATCGGCCTGCGCATCGGCCACGGCGAATCCGCCGTCCAGCACAGCCTGTGGGCGGACACTGTCGAGGACGAGGGAAAGATCTGGCGGGAATTCCTCGCCCTCCTCGAAACCGTTGAGAAGCCGGTGCTGATTCACTACGGCAATTACGAAACCACTTTCTCGAACCGGATGGCGGAGCGTCACGGCAGTCCAGAGGCCGAATCAGTCGCAGCAAAAGCAATCGCCTCGGCGCTCAATCTCGTCTCGGTGATGTTTGCCAAAATCTACTTCCCCACCTTTTCCAATAGCCTGAAAGAGATCGCTCGACATCTGCATTTTGAATGGTCGGAAGCGCAGGCGTCGGGAACGGATTCGATTGCTTGGCGTGAGAATTGGGAGAAATCACGCCCAGCTATTTTGATGCAAAGGCTGATCACCTACAACACTGAGGATTGTGTGGCACTGACCCGGCTGAACGGACGACTCGGAGAGCTTTTGGTGAATAGTGACAAAACCAAATGTCCGACAGACGTTGTTCACGCGGATTCTCTACAACGCGATTTCCCCTGTGTTTTCAAAAACAACCAGTTCCAGTTCGAAGAGTTTGAGCAAATCAACCAAGCCGCGTATTGGGACTATCAACGCGAGAAAGTTTTGGTGAAATCCAGTGAACGCTTGAAGCGAATCGCTCGGAAGATTGCCACGAAAAGGAGGCTGAAACCCCAC
>JAYSTZ010000036.1:0-4860 GCA_043719365.1 Verrucomicrobiaceae bacterium
CCTTTGCGAAGGGATGAGGGGGAAACTGGACAGGCTGGAAGCCCATCCCACTCCGACAGCCTAGAAGGCTGTCCTACTACCGTCGCGCGTCGCGCTTCCACTCCACTTTTAATCACACCCGCTGATAAGGTTGGGCGCACGCTGCGCTTGCATCCGGTCGGAGCTTCGCGCATTCACGACTGATGAAACCTCTGCTGCTCGTGACTCTCTTGACCGCCGCTTCTTTCGCCGCCGAACTTCCTGCTCCATCCGAATTGCCGGAGAATCCTGCTTATCCCGATGTCCTCGCCATGCGCGACGGGACAAAGGTCTCCACGTTGGAAGATTGGAAGACGAAGCGCGCACCGGAACTCCGCGCGCTTTTTCAGCATTACATGTATGGGGCAAATCCCGCCACACGTCCGGTGAGCGGAAAATTGTTGCGAGAGGATAAAGCGGCGTTTGGGGGGAAGGCTACGCTGCGTGAGTTCGATGTGGACTGCGGGTTGGCGTCGCCTGTGCATTTGCTCGTCGTTTTTCCGAACAAGCGCGAGAAACCGGCGGCGTGTTTTCTCGGGATGAATTTCCATGGGAATTACCAACTGCTCGACGATCCGGCGATTGCGCTGCCGCGCGGTTGGGTTGGCGACAAGTTCTCCGATGTGGCACCAAACCGCGCTTCGAACGAAGGGCGCGCGAAGGAAAAAGAAGTGTGGGCGCTGGAGCAGAGCATCGATCGCGGATATGCCGTTGCGACGTTTTTCAGCGGCGATGTGGTGCCGGATGACAAAGCGTTGGGCGAGGTGGCGCTCGCGCGGATTCGCGGAAACGACGCGCCTCGCACCGGTCCTGATACGGCGACGATTGCCGCGTGGGCGTGGGGTTTTTCACGGATGCTTGATGTGGTGCTGACGGTTCCTGAAATCGACGGCAAACGCGTCTCGACCGTCGGACACTCGCGCAACGGTAAGACTGCGCTGCTCGCGGCTGCGATGGATGCGCGGTTCGCGATGGCGATCCCGAGCCAGGCCGGAAGCGGCGGCACCGGGCCGAGCCGCGTCGCAGCGCCGCTCGTGGCTCCGCAGGCGAATGGACGGCCAACGGCGGAGACCATTGCGGTCATCAATAGATCATTCCCGCACTGGTTCTGTGAGAACTTCAAAGGCTTCGTGGAGAATCCCGCGAAGCTGCCGTTCGATCAGCATTGTCTCATCGCGCTGTGCGCACCGCGGCCTGTGTTGCTGAGCAATGCTGAGGGTGATGCGTGGGCAAATCCTGAGGGGCAGTTCTCGCTCATCGCGGCGGCTGCACCAGCTTACGCGCTCTTTGGCGAAGTGCCGAAACTTTCAGCGACGCGGCCTCCGCTCAGCGAATTGCTCAACGCACGCATCGGATACTACATCCGCCCCGGAAAGCATTCCATGACCACGGCGGATTGGGCCGTCTGGCTGGACTACGCCGACCGCTGGCTGAAATAGATCCATTTCCTTGCAGCCGCACAGCGCGGCGGCTAAACGAACCAACGCAATTCCTATGAGCAAAATCTACAACAACATCATCGAGACCGTCGGCCGCACGCCGTTGGTGAAACTAAATCGTATCCCTGCCGACGAGGGAGTGGATGCGAGCACAACCATCGCGCTGAAGTGCGAGTTCTTCAACCCACTGGGGTCCGTGAAGGACCGTATCGGAGCAGCGATGATCGAAGACGCCGAGAAGAGCGGCATCTTGAAAAAGGACACGATCATCATCGAGCCCACGAGCGGCAATACGGGCATCGCGCTCGCATTCGTGGCCGCAGCGAAGGGATATAAACTCATCCTGACAATGCCGGAAACGATGTCGCTGGAGCGCCGCACGCTACTCGCGATGCTCGGCGCAAAGCTGGTCCTCACGCCCGGCACCGAGGGAATGAAGGGTGCAATCGCGAAGGCGGAAGCACTCGCGAAAGAGACGCCAAATTCGTGGATTCCGCAGCAGTTTAACAACCCTGCAAATCCTGCGATTCACATGAAGACGACCGCCGAGGAAATCTGGGAAGATACCGACGGTGGCGTGGATATTTTCATCGCGGCAGTCGGGACGGGCGGGACCATCACCGGATGTGTTGAAGCGCTGAAGCCCCGCAAGCCGAGCTTTCACGCCATCGCCGTGGAGCCGATGGATTCGCCGGTTATCAATCAGACGCTCGCTGGCGAACCCGTGAAACCGGGCCCGCACAAGATTCAAGGAACCGGCGCAGGCTTTGTTCCCGGCAACCTTCACCTGAAGGACAGCGCAGGAAACCCGCAAATCGTGGAGTGCGTGAAAGTCTCCAACGACGACGCATTCGCCATGGCGCGCCGTATCGCGAAACAGGAAGGCATCCTCGTCGGCATCAGCACAGGAGCCAACGTATGGGCCGCGATCCAAGTCGCCAAGCGTCCGGAGAACAAAGGCAAAACGATCGTCACGATCGCTTGCTCGACCGGTGAACGCTACCTCTCGACAGCGCTCGCAGCCGAAGCCCGCGCTGAAGTCGGCGGCTAGTCGCCCGAAGGAACCGTAGTTTTTTTCAATCCCGCCAACGCTGCACCTCAGCGTCTGGCGGGATTTTCTTGCAGTAGGCGTGGACGATTTCCACCGTGAACGGTCAAGAAGGTGACACAGGCTCTCCAGCCTGTTTCGAATCCCGCACAGGCTGGAAAGCCTGTGTCACTTTCAATCGTCTCAGGCGCGCAATCCGCGAATCGCTGCGGCCATATCCGGTGCGCCAAATACGCTGCTGCCGGCGACGAGTGTGTCGGCTCCTGCCGCGCGGCTTTGTGCGCCGGTCGTGGCGTTGATGCCGCCATCGACTTGGATGCGGAAGTTGAGGCCGAGCTTGGCGCGGAGGTCGCGGGCGGCGGTGACTTTTTCCATCTGCGAAGCGAGAAAGGGCTGGCCACCGAATCCGGGCTCGACGGTCATGATGAGTACGAGATTGACGTGTGCAAGATGCGGCTCGATTTCGGAAAATGGAGTGCCGGGTTTGAGGGAAATCCCGACGCCGATTCCGGCTGCGTGGATGTCGTTGAGTGTGGCGGCAACATCGCATTCGGCTTCCACATGGATGGTGAGGTTGCGGGCGATTTTCGCGAAGCGCGGCCAGTAGTGGTCGGGGCGCGAAATCATGAGATGCACATCGAGCGGCGTGGTGGCGACTTTCGCGACGCTGTCACAAAACGCTGGGCCGAAGCTGATGTTATCGACGAGCCGTCCGTCCATGACATCGAGGTGCAGCCAGTCTGCGCCGGCAGTTTCGACTTGGCGGATTTGCTCGTGGAGGCGGCCCCAGTCGGCGGCGAGGACGGACGGTGCGATGATGATTGGGTGCATGATTAAAATGACGAATGACGAAACGCAGGCGAGTTGGCAACGGGGGAATCTGCCCACACTACGGCTTCTCTATCGGCACCGAGCCCGTCTCCATGCCATCGAGAAACAAGTCTGCGCCGAGGGTCTTGTCTTGCAGCAGTGCGCCGGACATGGCGCGGGGTTTCTTCGTGCCGGGTTCGGTGAAGCTGCCGGTGAAGAGGCCGGTTTTATACCGGTGCAGGTAGAAGGGCCATGTGCCGTTTTCTAAGATATCTACGCTTTGGGTGAAGCGGGTGCCGTCGCCGAGTTTGCCTTTCAGCTTCACGGTGCCTTTCGCGTCCACTTTTGCGCTGCCGAAGCCCGTGCCTTGCGGGTCGGGGTTTTGCTTGGTCCACACGGCGCGGTCGGCGACGCTGCTGGCCACCACGGCGCTGGCTTCGGAGACTGTGGCGGTGAGCTGCTCCGGCCCATCCGTCGCGGGCAGGCGGAGGGCGCGAAGCCGCGTAAAGGCTGTGAGCCTTTTTACGCGGTGGACGAGGCCGTTGTATTTCCCGGCGATGAGGGCGCGGGTGGCGGTGTGGTGGATGGTCACAGCAAACAAGGGGACCAGCAAACAAAGGGACAGACCCATAGTAAAAAGCAAACAAAGGGACAGACCCATAGTAAAAAATTCTTGTCGCGAGCAAACAAAGGGACAGACCCATAGTAAAAAATTCTTGTCGAGGAAACAACGGTGTCCAAGTTCCTGAATCAAAGCGAAGCATAGGAGGCGGCAAGAGCGGCGAGCGAGCAACAACGGTGTCCAAACTCCTGAAAAATAGGGGCTCCCGTCCCTGTCGCAGTGCTCGCAGGATGCCGGTGGCGGAGGTTTCGCTATGCCGGGCGCAGTGCTCATCAATCCATGGCTTGCGTGCAGATTCATGCGGGTTTCTGTGCGATTATGCTTGCTTCCTGTGTTGATAAATTTCGAAAAAATTTGTGCTCCATACATCTTCTTTTCCGCTCCCGTCTTTCGCTTTTTCTGCCGCCGCTGATTCTCTCCAAGCATTGTGTTCTCATCCTGATTCTCCTTTGAGTCGCCAGTTTTTCGCTCCGCTTTTACGCGAGGTGGAGTCGCTTCCGGCTTTCCGCGTTTGCCCGGATTTGCCGGACCAAGACTGGCTTCTCTTGGGCGTTCTCCGTTCGCTTCAGCCGGTTCAAAGCGGACGCGCTTTTCTTCAAAAGGACGCCTCTCTTTTGCCGGGATGTCCGGAGCGCAGTCAGTTTTTTGAGACGCTCAAAAGCAAGCGCCGTCTTGCTTTTTGCTCTCAGTCGGCGGCCGCTTTGCTCGCTCATCTCTCACCGCTTTTGCCGGATGCTCTGGCGCAGTTTCCGGCGTTGGCGGGGTTTGATGTTTGGGCGGGCGACGGCCACCACCACGCGGCGGCGGCCCATGACCCGCGCGATGCCGAGGGCCGCAAGCACCCGACGGGGCATTTGTATCTGCTCGATTTGCGCTCTCATTTGATCGGCCATCTCACGGTGGGCGACCAGGATGCCCGCCTC
>JAYSTZ010000351.1:0-3757 GCA_043719365.1 Verrucomicrobiaceae bacterium
GTTTGGGAAGCCGGCAAGCTGATAGGTGCCAACGACGCCGTTGCGTGGTCCGCCGACTGCAGTTCCGAGGCCGCTGGCCGCGCGAACCGCGAGATTTGCATCGGTTACGCGGGAGCCACCGATGATGGCGACACCGGCGCACTCGTGGTCTGCGGTCACAAGGACCAACGTGTCAGGATTTGCCGCCTGAAACTGCCGGCACTTTTCCACGGCATAGTCGAACTCGATCGTGTCGAGAATCCAGCGCTCCGTATCCATGTTATGCGCCTGCTTGTCGATGGAAGCACCTTCCACCATTAGCACGAAGCCATTGGTGTTTTTCTTCAACACCGTCAGCGCGGCATCCGTCATTTCATCGAGCATTGGCTGATCGGGAAAGCCATAGGCATTTACTACGGTCGTTCCAAGAGTCGGCGAGGCGGTGCCGCGGCGGCCGTCGATTTTATCCAGAGCAATGTTCATGTTTGAGTAGTTGAAAAGCCCCAACAACTTCGTTGCCCCGGCGGCGACCCAAGTCAACGTCATCTTATCGGAAGCGTAGGTGAAACCAGCAGTGGTGAAGTCGGTGAGCAAATCGCGAGCGGTGTCGCCGACAACTCCTCCCGTGGGTAGGCCCCAGCCCGAGACAATATCCGTTGGGATGGCATAGTCGTTTGCGGCACCGGTGCGCGCAGTTCCAAGGGTGCCGTTTGGCAGGAACCATTTGCGGCCACCGCCAAGGAGGACGGTCAGGTTCGCTTTCGGAACCATTTCATCGAGGTAGTTGTCGCAGATGCCCATGCCTGCGCCACGCGCTTGCGTGTGACTTCCAAAAGCACCGGGCGTCGCGTCAAACACGTCCGAGGTGGTGACGATTCCGAGGCTCTTGCCTTGGGTGCGAGCGAGATATTCGCCGATCAATTCGACGCGCGGGTTGTCACCGTTGTTGATCGTATCATCGGGGAAAACGCCCTGCTGGTTGTTGTTGCTCTTGTTTCCGGTGGAATAACAGGCCGCACCCGGCGCGGAATCGGGAACGATCGAATCCAGGGAAGCCATCGCAAGAATGCCCGTGAAGGGCATCTTGTCCATTGCGAGCGGGGCATTGGCCTTCCCCTGCGCGTAGCCATTAAGCATGATGCGCGCAGCCGTCCGGTGACTTGCACCCATGCCGTCGCCGATCAGCACGATGATGTTCTTCGCCTTCTTACCCTGCACGGTGGTGGCGACGATTTCGAAGTTGCCGGTCACCGTCGTGGTAGTGGCGTCCGATTGGGTGGCGGTGGCCGTGAAGGTGTGAACCCCGGCGACGAGATTCGAGTAGCCGCGCAAGCTGGCGACCGCGCTATTCGCGGGAAGGGTGGCAAGGAGGCCAGTCGTGACTAGTGAGGTATTTGCGAGGCCGGGAGCGTTGCCAACCGGCATGCCATCGACCTTAAACTCGACTGAGGTGATCGTGTTACCGACTTCGGGCCGGATGGTCGCCTGAAGGTCAAAGCGTTGTCCGGTTAGAAAACGCGCAGTGTAGGGAGCGCCTGCATCGCCGAAGCTGAAGAGCGCGCTCGGTGGAGTGAGACGCGAGACCGTTGGCGCGGCGATCAGTGCGCTCGCGGATGCAATCAGCACTGCGGCCGTAATGCCAGCGCGCTGGAGGTGAGGGTGTTTCATTTTCATTTGGTGGTGTTTTTTGCGGTGGTGTTTGGTTGCCTCGACGCCGCCGCTGCCGGTTGCGCAGAAGGTGTGATGGAAGAATTTTTCGGAGTTGGATCGAGAGTGATCCGAACCGCAGAGACGCGACCGTCCGGCTCGGGTTTGTTTCCGAGATCGAGAATTCCCGTGACGAGAAGCGGGCCGAAATGTTGCGGCACAGCCTGGCCGTAGAGTTCAGGGACCGTCACGAAAGCGACCTGCGGCGGCAGGTCTTCGCACAATCCGTAGTGGCCGAAATTCACCGAATCCGGCATCGGAGCGATCATCAAGCGACCGGGTACGCTCGCCTCAAACATCGCGCGTGCCTTGCGCGCGGGGCTGTTCGCGTCCGGCTCGGAATTGCAAACGCCGACCATCTCGGTCACCTGAAATCCGGCGAGCCGAACCCTCTTTCCATCGAGCGCCTTGATCTGGTCCGTGAACTCCATGCCACGAGGCCCGATCGGCATTTGGTAAAAATCTTCAAAGCTCAAATCCGTGACGCCCTCAGGTGCAGGCGGACGCGGTGGGAGCTTCGGAATTTTCGCCGTCGCACGCTGCGGCGGGATAATATCGGAGCGTCGTTTGGCGGACCGGGAGTTCGGATTCGGAACCTCGGCGGAAGCTTGTGTTGGGTTTGGAGTGACGAGCTCAGCGGCGATGGCTGCCGTGGAAACAAGCGTGAGAAGTGCGGAAATCTTGAGCGGAATCATGTGGATGGGATAACGCTCCATATCTGCGGGATAGCCCGCAGCCCCCACCAGCACAGCGTTGCAACGTTATGACCACGTTTGTGGCACCCCGATTACGATTGCGTCAGCGTCTCGCCGGCCAAGTCACAATTCTTGCCGAAAAGACGATTTCACCTCATCGCCACGCGACGATTCCGCGATTCCAGCCAGCTATTTCTTCGCGGCTTTTTCGAAAAGCGGAAGGAACCCGCCGTAGCCGAGTTCTTGCATTTTCCCCTTCGCGACGAAGCGCATCGACGCGGAGTTCATGCAGTAGCGGAGGCCCGTCGGCTTCGGACCGTCATCGAAGACATGCCCGAGATGCGCGTCGTCCGGGGAAATTCCCGGATCAATTAACGCGCTTCATCCGGTCGATGCTGCCGCGCTCCGCCTCCTCGCGCCGAAGACGCGCGCGGCCCATGCGCCACAGTTTCGCCACCGTGACGATGAGGACGAAGAGCGGGATCATGAGCAGGACGCGCTGTTTGTTTGGCAGGAACAGCAGCGCGATGAGAAAAGTGAAGCCGGAGACCCACGAGAAAAGCGCGAGCCGCATCGCGAAAAACCGCTCCGCATCGCTCGTGCTGCGCCGCACGCTGCGGTGCGTGCCGAAGACGCAGACGATCAGGACGAGCGCGATGAGCCAGGTAAGAAACTTCATCCGGCGTCAGAATCTTTCGCGGTTCGTTCGTTCGCGAGAAATTCGCGCACGACTTCTACCTCTTCGTCCGCCACCTGCACGCGCACCCCGCCCGTGAGAAAGCTCCACTCCATCTGGGTGATATTTTCATCCACCAGGAACGCCGCGATCCCGCCGGACTCCAGACGCAGCCGCAGTAGATGCGCGTCTTCAGATTTATTGAATGTCGCGATCGTGGTCATGGCTTTGATTCATACAACACCCAGCCGCCATGTATCGAAGCAAGTTTCGCCGCGCTTGCTGAAGCCTCGGCTCGCTTGGAATTACCGCCCGCCCTTCAGCCGCGTCCAAACCCCGTCATCAGTCACGCTCGCAGGCTGACCGGATGCGGAATGCGCGGGAATCCGGAGCGACTGGCCGACCGCCAATTTCCGCTCATCCACGATCCCGTTCGCGCTTTTCAAGTCCGCCGCCGACACGCGATACCGCGCGGCAATGCGGGTGAGCGTGTCGCCCTTCGCGACCACATACGAACTGGACGCCGCATGTGCGCCTTGAAGCGGCTTTTTAGCCACGGGTTTCGCGGTGAAATGCTTTGTCACCGGCGCAGTCGCGGGGGCGATGCCGCCATGCTCGACGATTGGTTTCAGCGACGGATCGATGTCCAAAATCTTCGCGTTCAACTTCGCATCCGCCTTCGCATACGCCGCACGCACGC
>JAYSTZ010000352.1:0-9112 GCA_043719365.1 Verrucomicrobiaceae bacterium
TGCCGGATAGCTCGTGTAGCCGACTGCGTTTGCGCCGCGCAGGAGCATTTGGAAACAGATGTTTGGCACGGCTTGGCGCAGCGCCCGCAGACGCAGCCACGGGTCTTCATTGAGGAAGCGCATCGCGGTGTCGAAGGTCGCGCCGCCCCACATTTCCAAGCTGAAAAGTTCCGGCGTGCGCGAGGCCACGGTCGGCGCGATTGCCAGCATGTCGTAAGTGCGCACGCGGGTCGCCATGAGCGATTGGTGCGCGTCGCGGAACGTCGTGTCGGTGATGAGCAGGCGCTTTTGTTTCAGCGTCCACTCGGCGAATTTCTTCGGCCCCAGCTCCAGCAGCAGATTGCGCGTGCCCTTGGCAGGCCGGTCTTTCACGGGCGGCATCTTGGCGGTCGTAAATGGCACTGCGGGCTTGAATCCCTTCGCGTGCGGATTGCCGTTCACGATCACGTTGCCGAGAAAATTGAGCAGCTTCGTCGCACGGTCGCGGCGCAGCTTGAAATCGAACAGCGCGGGCGTCGTATCAATCATCGTCGTCGTCGCATTGCCGCTGCGGAACGTCGGGTGATTGATCACGTTTTCCACAAACGGGATGTTCGTTTTCACGCCACGGATTCGCATTTCGCGCAGTGCGCGGTCCATGCGGTCGAGCGCCATGTGGAACGTCGAGCCCTTCGTCGTGAGCTTCACCAGCAGCGAATCGTAAAACGGCGTGATGACCGCGCCGGGGTCGCCCATGCCTGCATCCAAGCGGACGCCGTAGCCGCCCGCGCTGCGATACGTGATAATCTTGCCGTAGCTCGGCGTGAACTTATTTGCCGGGTCCTCCGTCGTCACGCGGCACTGCACCGCGAAGCCCTGACGCGGAATCTCCGCTTGCGGTGGAATGCCCACCGCCTCGCTATCCAGCGCGTGACCCATCGCGATGAGAATCTGCGAGCGCACCAAATCCACGCCCGTGATTTCCTCCGTCACCGTGTGCTCCACTTGGATGCGCGGATTCATCTCGATGAAAAACCACTCGTTCGTATCGAGGTTCAGCAAATACTCCACCGTCCCCGCGTTGTTGTAGCCGATCTCCCGCGCAATCCGCGCCGCCGCCTCGCACAGCTCGTGACGCACCTTATCCGACAGCCCAAAACTCGGCGCAATCTCCACCACTTTTTGATGCCGCCTCTGCACCGAACAATCGCGCTCGTGCAAATGAACCGCGTTGCCGTGATGGTCGCCGAGCACCTGCACTTCGATGTGTTTTGCACGAGGGATATATTTTTCCAAAAACACCGCGCCATTGCCAAACGCCCGCTCCGCCTCGCCCTGCGCTTCATCGAGCAGCGTGTCGAGATCGCCCGCTTTATGCACCACGCGCATCCCGCGCCCGCCGCCGCCAAACGCCGCTTTGATGATCAGCGGAAAGCCAATCGTCGCCGCGATTTTCAGCGCCTCCTTGCGGTCCGAGACCGGTTCTTCCGTGCCCGGCAACGTCGGGATTTTCAGCTTCTGCGTCAGCGCCCGCGCCGCCACTTTGTCGCCCATGAGGTCGAGCAACTCCGGCTTTGGCCCCACAAATTGAATGCCCGCCTCCGCGCAAGCCGCCGCAAATTTCGCATTCTCCGACAGGAAACCGTAGCCCGGATGAATCATATCCACGCCCTTCGCCTTCGCGAGCGCCACGATGCTCTCGATGTCGAGATACGCGCCCACCGGCCCCTTGCCCTCCCCCACGCGATAAGCCTCATCCGCCTTAAAACGGTGCATGGAAAACTTATCCTCCTCCGCATAAATGGCGACCGTCCGCAACCCCAGCTCCGTAGCCGCCCGCATGATGCGGATAGCAATCTCAGAGCGGTTCGCGATGAGCAGTTTCTTGGCAGGCAGGATTTTGGAAGCAGTCTTCGGCATAAAATTGGCCGCGTCTTTTAGGCGACCTCCATGCGGGGCGCTAGTGTAGAGTTTAAAAGATCGTGCCGAATCATCCCCCGCCCTTCCCCGACTGCGGGCAACCGAGGGAAAGCTTTCGCCAACACCAGAGCAGACCGCTTTTGCGAAAAACAGGACAGAAGGCTGCCCCCCGTTCACCCGCACGCAGAGCCATCCACGCCGAAGCGCGAGAGAGCGATCCCTCCGGAGAAACACACATCCACGTCCGAGCCTTGGGCGCGGGCGCGGTCCTTGTAAACCGCCGTGTAGTGAAACTCCATCGCCCCGCATTCGCGCTGGTGGCCGCGATAATTCACGCCCAGCGGCGCGAGCTCAGGCGTGCACCACTTGCGCTCGGGCAGGACGTGAATCTCCGGCGGCGGATGCGGGAAATTGACGTTCACAATCCGGCCCGGCGTTTCATTTTCCATCCGCAATTCCCGGAGCACCTCCGCGGCCCAGCGCGCCGTCCGGTCCCAGTCCACCAGCAGGTCCCGCTTTAGATAGTGCGACATCGCGACGGACCGCACACCGTGATACGCCGCTTCGCGCGCCGCCGCCACCGTGCCCGAAATCACAATATCCTGCCCCAAATTCCCGCCCGCATTGATGCCCGCGAGCACCAGGTCCGGCTTCAGTTCCAGCGCAAAAAGCCCCAGCCGGACGCAATCCGCCGGAGTCCCCGCCACCGCGAACCGCCCCGCTCCGCGCCGCTCCACCACGAGAGGCGTATGCGTGGTGATGCGGTGGCCGCACATGGAATGTTCCGTCGCCGGAGCCACCACCGTGCAGTCCCAGCCCATCAGCCGTGCCGCCGCCTCCAAGGCAGCAATCCCCGGCGCATCGATCCCGTCGTCATTCGTCAAAAGCACACGCATCGCATTGGCATACCGGCCCGTTCACGGATGTGGCGAGGCTAATTCCCTCACCCCGTTTCCAGTCGTGCCCCGCTGCAAATATTCGCGTAACCCTTGTGAGTGTGGTTCATCGCGCGCGACGTTTCAATCATGGCAAGGAATTGACTCTGAATCTAAAATCAAATACACATTGAATTATGCCTGATAACATCCATCAAACGCCCGCTTTTGGCTTCGGTATCGAGGGAACCGACTTACCAGACAACTCAGACCCGCGATGCCCGACAGTGCTGCTGCTAGATGTTTCCGGCTCTATGGGAGGGAAGCCGATTCAAGAGCTTCAAGCAGGGATGGCTCAGTATGTGGAAGAACTTCAAGCGGACGCACTTGCAAAGAGGCGTGTTGAGGTCGCGGTGGTTACGTTTGGTGGGGCAGTTCAGATTGCGCACGGGTTTTCGACCGCTGATAAGTTTGCCACGCCAACGCTAACTGCCTCAGGCGATACGCCAATGGGACAGGCCATTAACGCGGGGTTGGACTTGCTCAAAGAGCGCAAGACTGAGTTAAGCAGCATGGGAATCCCTCAATATCGGGCGTGGGTTTTTCTTATTACCGATGGAGGCCCAACCGATGATGGTCAGCCAGTATGGGCTGACGCGGTTCGCCGGATTCGGGAAGGGGAGCAACGAAAGTCATTTCAGTTTTTTGCAGTGGGTGTTCAGGGTGCGAACATGCAAAAACTCAAAGAGCTATGCGTTGAACGTCCCCCGCTCAGCTTAAATGGCTTGGAGTTTAAAAAGCTTTTCCAGTGGCTATCTGCTTCGCAGAAAGCGGTATCAAGTTCTCAACCAGGCGAAGCACTCGCTCTGCCTCCCGTGAGCTGGGGCACCATTTCAGTGTAGCATCAGGCCCCCTTTCTGATGTGGAAAACTGTCGGCAAGAGCGTCATCGGCACGGCCCATCAAAGCACTGGTGCGCCATGTCAGGATTTCTGTTCTTCTCTCCGCGTTGAGGATAGCGAGAAACGCTTACTTTTAGCGATTTCGGATGGTGCTGGATTCGCGACCCATGCTGCCGAAGCCGCGCGCCTCAGTGTAGAAAAGGCGCTCGCGCTGATGGCCGCATTCTCAGGGAAGTTATCCGAAATTTCAGAGACCATCATCACTGAATGGCTTGGCGAAGTTAAAAAACACCTCGAAGCCGCCGCCGCCGAAAAGGGAGTAGCTACAACCGAATTTTCATGCACGCTGCTTGGCGCAATCGTCCAAGGCGAAAGCGCCCACTTTTGGCAGGTCGGTGATGGTGCATGGGTTGTTCAAACAAAAAGGGGAATTGAAGTGGCGACATGGCCCTATTCTGGAGATTTTATCAACCAGACCATCTTTGCAACTTCGGCAGGCGCGTTCGAGCACTGGACCCACGCAGCGATCCAAGGCGTTTCTGCGGTTTTCGGATTCACTGATGGCCTTGAGCATCTTGCCCTTGATTACCCAAACAAGAAAGCCCATGCGCCGTTGGCGATGAAGCTGTTTGGCGTATTGTCAGCAAACCCGTCTGAAGAAGAGGTTGCCGCGAGTATCGAAGCATTTCTAGGCTCGACGCTAGTTTCAGACAGAACTGACGACGACAAAACAATGCTGCTCGCGTGGCGTGAATCTCCAGCACTTCATGTGGACGGATGAAAACAATATAGAACTCAAACTGGGGCGGCAGATTGGCAACCGAGGCGGCGAGGGATGTGTCTATGAAATCCTCGGTCACCCTGAATCGGTAGCGAAAGTTTATCACACCCTGCCAGATGTTGAAAAAATATCAAAGCTGAGGGCTCAGATAGCATTGGCGGATGAAGAACTTCGCCGTCTCGCGACTTGGCCGATTAGTTTATTGAAGCGGGACGGACACCTGGCGGGGTTCACGATGCCCCGAGCGCACGGCAAGGCGATTCATTTACTCTACAGACCCATAGACAGACGGGACCACTTTCCCGGCACTACGTGGCAGAATCTGGTAGCTGTCGCTCAAAACATCGCTGCAGCTTTCCACGGCCTGCATTCGCGTAAGATTCTGATGGGCGATGTCAATGAAAGCAATATCCTCATCACACCACACGGCGAGGTGCGCATCATTGACTGCGATTCTTTCCAAATATGCCACATGGGCCGAGCATTCCCGTGCGAGGTTCATGTGCCATTTTGGACGCCGCCCGAGCTTCAAGGGCGTTCGTTCGGCAGACTTATACGGACAGATCAACATGATGCTTTCGGTTTGGCGGTGCTCATCTTTCACGTCCTTTTTATGGGGCGGCATCCATTCGCAGGCGTACCGAAAGCACGACACCTCCTTGAGAACCCGCCACCACTCGAGGAGTGTATCCGCAGCCTTCAGTTCGCTCATACTCGCAGAACCGCTATA
The DNA here is from genome assembly GCA_043719365.1 of Verrucomicrobiaceae bacterium. Classification (GTDB taxonomy): domain Bacteria; phylum Verrucomicrobiota; class Verrucomicrobiia; order Chthoniobacterales; family Chthoniobacteraceae; genus SXWH01. The sequence goes on from JAYSTZ010000352.1 coordinate 5,187, forward strand.
CAATTCAGCCCTCCACCGTACTCTCTCCCGCTGAGCAGCCTTCCTGAAAGTGTTGCTGACCTGTTTGAGCGTGCATTCCTCACCGATAAACGCCCGAGTGCGAGTGACTGGCACCGGGAGTTGGGAACATTGCGATTCCAAAAATGCCAATGGGAACATACATTCAGCAGGCACCAGAATGAGTGTCCTTGGTGCGTAATTTGGAACTCGGGAGGACCAAACTTCTTCGTTTCTCTCGCATCCGTCGACCGTGGTGGAACATCCGTTGCAGATATCGAACGCTTGCTCCGAGAAGTTATCGGAGCATGCGAACCGCTCCCCGACGACGCGAGTATCCAACTCATGGCAATCAGCGCAGTCGCCTACACTGTTCCGGCAATAGAAACGCTCAAGGCCGATATTCCGCCACCACGACCATTTCCAGCATCGGTGAAGCCGTACCGTGTCGAGTTTTCAATTGGATGGGGAATGATAATCGTGGCCGTGGGCCTCGCCTTCGCTGCTCCCAGTGCGGCAATTATTTGGCTCATCTTGGGAGTGGTCGGATTCAATTACGTTTCCGAAGGTTACACGAACCCGAAGTTCAAAGAAGAAATCGAGTGTCGCAGTCAGGGAGTCGCAGTAGCTCATCATGAAATTGAAAAGCTGCTACTTACAATGAAGGCTGCCGATGCAAAAGCGCATCAAGCATTTCGGAAGCAGCAGGACACTTTGGTTTCGGACATCCGTCAACGGCAGACGCAGCTCTCGGGAAAGTTCACTGCTGAACGTGGCGCTTTGAGAGAAAGGATCGAGAAACTACTCGCACGATATCAGTCGTTGCCGGGACAACGCGACTGGATGCGGCGAGAAATATCTGAGAAGTCTCAACTAGAAGAGTTTCTTGCAAAGTTCCGAGTGAGCGGGCATCGGATTCATCAAATTGGCCCGGCACGCTCCGCACTCTTGGCGCAGTTCGGAATCGTGACGGCATGGGATGTTGAACGAATGACCAATATCGCTGGATTGGGACAGGGAGTTGTCGAATTGCGACTTTGGGTGGGGCGTTTGAAAAAGCGATCTCGCTTTGACCCGTCGCGGCGGCTAACTGACGCTAGCGAACAGGAAATTCGTCGCGACATTCAAAAACTGGAAAAGGAGATTTTGGATGAACTTGACCGAGTCAAAAAGGAGTGGAGCGTATTGAAGCTGCACTATGCGGCACCGCGTTTGCAGCAACTCCGAGCAGTTGAAATAACGGGTTACCGAAGAAAGCTCGACTCATTAAACGATGATACAACGATCTCACGTAAGAAGCATGAAATCGAGCTTCAAAGGCTCATTGCGGCCTTTGGTCAGGCAAAGGCTGACGCAGACGCGCTCAGTGTGCGGAGAATACTGTAACTCAAAGTGCTTGCGAAAGTAGTCCGACAGTCCCTTGGCGGTCGGTCGTCATTCGCGAAAGCGACACTTTTCTCTTTGTGCGGCTTCGCAGGAGGCATCGAGCCGCCAAGGGACTGGCGGGCTACTTTCCTCAAGGACAGCTATTTGACAGGCTGATAGTTGCGCTTTCGCTGCAAAAGCCGAGGCATGTCCCTGCGGCGATGGGCGTTGCCGAAATCAGCGAGGTCGTTGCAGGGATTCAGAAGCGCGATTGAATCGCGATTGAATCGCGCTCGATTCTCCGCGCACCATGTGGCAGTTTGACAACCTCGGGTGACCGGATGAACGAGAGGGGTTTTTGTTTAAAATCGCTCTTTGATCTCCCCGAGCGTCAGCCGCTGCTCTTTGAACGCCTTGATTTCCTCGCAGCGGGTTTTCATCTCGGGGGCGTACAGTTGGTAGCCGGATTCGGTGAGTTCGGTGACTTCCAGCAGGCCTTCTTTGGTCCAGTGGCGGATGGTCGGCACTGTGACGCCGGCGGCGGTGGCGAGTTCACCGATCTTCAGCAGGTCGTCGGTGTCAGTGTCGTCGGCGACCGCTTCGCCTTGGACGGCTTTCAGGTAGAGAGCGAGCGAGCGTTCGGCTGCTTTCGCGACGAGTTTTTCGTAGTCAGCTTTGGAGCCACCGGTTTGGGCCTTCTCCAGTGCGCCGATGTAGGCGAGGCGGTCGCGCTTTCGGATGATCGCGGGCGGGTAACCGTGCATCATGAGGATGAGGTTCATCAAGAGCCGCGCGGTGCGCCCGTTGCCGTCCACGAAAGGATGGATGGTGACGAGGCGGTAGTGCGCTTCGCTTGCGAATGCGACGGGATGGAGGCCGTGTTTGCTTTTCAGCCACGCCTGAAATTCGTCCATCAAATCGGGAACTTTGCGCGGATTTGGGAGGACGACTCTCGAACCGGAAATACGCACGGGAACGCTGCGGTAGTATCCTGCGTGATCGTCGTCGATGCCCTTCAAAATGACGTCGTGAATCGCGAGCACATCTTTCGCGGAGAGTTGCGACGGCTTTTTGCCCACGAGCCCATGCACGAAGTCGAGGGCTTTGGCGTGATTGGTTGCTTCCAAATGTTCGCGCAGGCTTTTGCCGCCGACCGTCAGACCTTTTTCAATCACGAGTGCGGTTTCACGACGCGTGAGCGTGTTTCCTTCAATCGCGTTGCTAGTGAAAGTCAGCTCGACCTTGAACCACTCTTCGAGATTGCGCGCAAGCGCTGGCGACAATGGCCGGAAGGTATCGAGCTGCTCTTTCAGCCGGGTGAGCTTTTCGTAAATCATGACGCAAGGTCTAAAGTGTCACGTTACGCTTTTCAATCACTCAATGACGCGGCGAGGGGGTGTCCACGAAAGGCGCGGACGACACGGACAGATGCCCTTGGGGAAAGCCGGCCTCCCACCCAATAGGTGAGTGCCGAGATTCCCGGAATGTAATGGTTTCCGTGAGCTTTCGTGTCTTCCGTGGACACCCATTCACGGATCCAGAGTCGCTTTCAACAAGGGAAACACTGGAGCACCTCCAATTACCAGATTTCGGTCCGGCTTTGCACCCGAGGCGGCGGCCATGCGCCGTGCTCTCCTGCTGCACTCTGATTCTACTTCCAGATGGAATTCAGCCGGAAGATCTTTAACGAGCGGATCGTAGTACCTTCGGCGGCGGTGAGCTTTGTTGTCGCTGAATCAAAGTCTTTCGACGGGCGCTTCCGGAGTTCGTAGGACATCCCTTCGTCGGCGTAGAGTTCGTTGAATGTGCGGTCGGTGAAGATGCGCGCGCTGCGACCCTCGAAGGCGGCGTCGATGCCGTTAATCACGAGCTTCTTTGGCCCGGCGTCGGTGAACTCGATGAGCACTTCGCTCTGCTCGCCTTTGCACTTTTGAAGCCGTTCATTTGCCTGCGCGAGCGAGAGGTCTCTGCCTTCGGCGATCAGTTCGCCGCGCAGTGTTTCGGTTTCTTTGACGGGGGAGAAAGTGACGCGCAGGCCATCCTTTGTTTCGCGCAACTTCATCTCGTGAGGCAGCGTGAATGCCTGGTTCACGATCTGATTTGGGAATTGCGGCACGTAGCTGTCCGTGGTCACCCAGCCGATTTGAATGCGGCGTGCATCGGGCACATCGCTAAACGTTTGCGCGGCGTAGAATGCACCGTGCGTGGTCCCATGCGGGCCGGATTCCTTATGGAAAGTTTTGCCGTCGAACTTGCCGATGAAATAGCGGTTTTGCGCGCCCATGAGAATCCATCGCGTCTCGACGGGCTTATCTGCGATGGGCAATTCAAACATCTCGGGGCACTCGAAAACCGCTTCCCGGTCCGGGTCGGTGAACGCACCGACTCGGGTCCATTGGCGCAGGTTCTTCGACTCCCAAAACGCGAAGTTGCGGGCGGCATTTGCTTTGTCCTTCGTAGGCGGCACGGCGTCGGTCTCGGGGCAGGCGGTTTCATCATACACCACCATCACCCATTTCTGCTCGGGCTGATACCGGATGATCTTCGGGTCGCATCCCTTGTGC
>JAYSTZ010000353.1:0-9103 GCA_043719365.1 Verrucomicrobiaceae bacterium
GGCTCCAACTCAATTGTCGTATCAGCGATACGACAATCTGCTCGTCCGAAAAAACCTCGGCGAACTGCACCATGCGTCGCAGATTCTTTTCGGCGAAGCCCCGCCCGAACTCCGGTTCCAATTGTCGCGACAGTGTAGCGACAATCTCCGCCCCGTATTCCGCGCGCTGCTCCTTCAGGATGTCCTGCCGGATGCGGTTGCCAACCTGCCAGTAGAGCAGCGTCATTGTTGCATTGACCACAGTCGCCGCATGCTGGTGGCTCTGCTCAATGAGCTGGCTCACCTCGCTCAACAAATCGTTCCTCGCGATAGTCACTGGCTTGGCTGCGGGTGCGGTCTTCTTTTTCACTTTAGAAAGCGGAACTTTCGGTTTCATCGTGTCCCAAGAGTCTCGCGAAAATTGCCCTCCAGCCCATTCCAAAACGCGCTAGGGATGCCGAGCACGCGCTCAAGCTCCAGCGCAGTGTCCGCAATGAGTGCCGCTTTGCCCTCTATGAGTTCGTTGATGGTTTGAATCGGGCGTCCCAGCCGCCGCGCGAGTTCCGTCTGCGTAAGGCCCATCGCTTCGAGGGTTTCCGAAAGAGTCTCGCCCGGCGGGGATGCGTAGTCTGGCCTAAATGTCGTCGTCATCGTTCGCGGTCGTAGCATGGAGCGGCGGTGCGGTCACGCGCCGCCGCTCTTTTCTTTCCGGGCATTCACGAAGCGCGACCTTGTGCGGCGGGAAGCGAGAGCCGAACGAAGTGAGACAGCCTGCCGAAGGCAGCCCCGTAGGGGTGAGCGGAGCGAAGCAAACGAGCGCCACGCCGCCTTCGCACGCAGGGGCGATTCTCCGTTTCACACGCGACGGCATTCGTAGAACCACACGCGCCCGTAGCTCAGAGTGCGCTGACAAGGCGGTGTCGCGCTCGTTCCTCGCTTGCCACCGCACTACAAGGCCGTCGCTCACCAATCGAGGTGGCTGGGGAAGTCGTCTTTAACGGAGATGCGCGCTTCGCCGAAGCTGTAGATGGTCTTTTGCTGCGCGGGCGTCGCTTCGCGCTCGAACCAACGCGCCGAGCACCACGGGTATTGATTCGCCACGAGGACGAGGCCGTGTTTCACCGCGTTGCGGTGCGTATAGGCGAGCCGGGCGAGGTAGCTTCTCTCGAAGGTGAGGCGCGAGTCGCGCCAGTTATGCCACACTTTCCGGCCCGGTGCGGCGTCGAGTTTGTTCACCCATTTTGCCATGTCTTCGTGGAGCCTTGCGAGCATCGGGCCGAGAGAATGCGCATCCTTTTCACCCAGGGGAGATTTGCCGACAAAATGGTAGTGATTTGAGAAGACGGCCCATGCTTCGAGCGTCCAACCAAAGTCCCGCGCCACGGTGAGCAGGCCGCGATGCAGCACTTCCACTCGTCCTCGTCCGCGAAAATGATGCGCCTTTTGGTAAGTCGAGCCCGTGACAAAATACGTCCCCGCTTCCCCGAGCATGTGCGTAGGGGCATGAGGCCAAGGCGTTGGTTTATTCATGGCAAGCAGGGTGCGCGACCTTGTAGTGCGGTGGCAAGCCTGGGCGCGACACCGCCTTCGAAGGCCGAACGATGGTGCGAACTACGGAGCGCCCGCGACCACCGAGAAAACCACACGCGCCCGTAGCTGGGAGCGGTGCTTACAAGGCGGTGTCACTCTTAAATTTCGCGTGTAAAGGCGAGGCGCGACCTTGTAGTGCGGCGGGAAGCGAGGAACGAGCGCCACGCCGCCTTCGCACGCAGGGGCGATTCTCCCTTTCACACGCGACGGCATTCGCAAAAAAAACACACGCCCGTAGCTGGGAGCGGCGCTTACAAGGCGGTGTCGCGCTCGTTCCTCGCGTCCCACCGCACTACAAGGTCGTCGCTCCGTTCAGCGTGGCTATTGTCTCGGGCGTGAGGCGCATCCGGCCTGTCAGTAGGTTTTGCATCAGTGACTTTTTCAGCCGTTGGAGGGCGGTGATTTTTGTCTCTTTGGCGCGGATGAGGTCATCGAAAGTGGAAAGCTGTGCAGCGATTGCGTCTTCTTCGTCGCGGTTGGCGGGCATCGGTAGCCGATATTTGCTGAACTCCGACTTGTTGAGTTGCGGCGTCGCGTTCACTCCCGCGATAGCAAGAATGTGCTGCGCACGATGACGGAGCGCATAATAGAGATACTCAGACGAGTGTTGGTCAGAGCAAAGCACGCTGTTGATTTGCTGGTTTGTTGCCGATGGCCGCGTGGTGATCCCCACCTTGCCGATGGTCGCGCCGATGCAGACTACACAGACGGTCCTTGCGGGAAGCTCGCCTGCGAGTTTCGCACCGGACAGCGCGAGAGTTCGTTCGACCGCTTGAATCCACTTCGCACGGCCCATGTCACCAGGCGTGATGAACGGAATGTCGCCGAGGAAATGCGCAGCAGATTCCGTTGGCGGAGTCTTGCCCGTGGTGACTTCGCCAAACTCCTTCACCCGAGCCCAGCTCCATGTTTGAGGTAGTGGCCCGCGCCCGTCGTCGGCAAACTCCCCTGCCGCCCGCGCCGAGCCGTCGGGGCGGATGCGGCCTGCGAGCAGTTCCCGCATCAAGCCCCGTTGCAGCCGCTCCGCCGCCGCTATCGCCAACTGCGTCGCTGTGATGTGTTTATCGAAAAGCAGGAGGGCGTTGGCCACTGCGCGTTGTTCGTCGAGGCAGGGTGGGACTGGAATCTTGATGCGCTTTCGGAAAATGGAAGTTGGCACCCGCTGGCGTCCGGTGCTGCCTTCCATCAAAGAAGAACACAACGCCCTGATGTCGTCCCGGATGAGTTGGAAATATAGAAACTCTGGAGTCACCTCCGCCTGCGGGCTGAGAACGATGAACTCTGTCGAGCCAAGTCCCACCTCGCCCCGTAAACCCTGAACGAGCGCGATTTTGCCGTTCTCCGTACAAGGAGTGATTTTCGCAAAAAGCGTGTCGCCATTGCGAAACACGGTGTAGCCGCTCGAATCGTTTGGGCGCGTCTGAATACTGCCGATTCCTTGGCATTCTTGCGCACGTCATCCATTGAAACGAATGGGTAGTCTGCACCATTCACGGTGTCGTAGGCCGGGTTGATTTCTGCCACGCCAGAGTGCGCGACGTAGCGCAGCGGCCAATCCTTTTTTGTAGCGAGTTTTGCTCTCATCGGTGGCTAGACGGAGTTCAAAGCGTCCAAGAGCGCACCGAGTTTCTGTGCAGAAGTGCTTTCAAATTCTACTGCGCCCCTCAACCCCGCCGCCGCCTCTTTCAAATCAATCTCCTCCTCCGGCTCAAACGTGTCCACGTAGCGCGGGATGTTGAGGTTGAAATCGTTCTCGGCGATTTCCTCCACGTCCACGATGGCGAAGTAGCGTTTGCGCTGCTCGGGGTCGGCAAACATGGCGAGTAGCTCGGCTTCCACGGCGTCCACGGCTTCGCGCTCTTTCTGGGCGCGGGCGGCGGCTTCGCGGAGCTGGGTTTCGGTTTTGGCGAGGATGTCGTCCAGCCGGGCGAGGCGCTTTTCCAGCTTGTCGCGCTCGGCTTTTTTCCGCTCCACGCCGTCCTCGCCGACGAGCTTGGACTTCACGGTGATGCGCTCGCTCACTTCCTCGCGAACGCGGAGGCGCAGCTCGGCTTGCTCGAAGTCGAGGCGGTCTTGGATTTCGCCAAAAAGCCGCGTTTTATGCCCCGGCAGGATGCGCCGCGGCTCGGCGATGTCGCCCCACGCGAGGAGCTGGATGAGGATGCGGAGCACGTCGTGCGGGAGGAGGATGTTTTGGTCCGGCGTCTCGCGATACCACCCGGCGCGGGCGGCATAGACCATGAGGACTTTGCCAGCGCGGGCGGCGGGTTTGGCGCGGTTGAAAAAGAGGATGCTGCCGGGGATGGTGGTGCCGTAGAAGAGATTATCCGGCAGGACGACGACGGCCTCCAGCAAGCAGCGGCGCTCGCCGATGGGGCGGGCGTCTTTATCCAGCGGCCCTTCGAGAAAGCCCCGGCGGATGAGGTATTCGTAGTCGGCTTTGCGATTCTGGCCGTCCTCCTCCTCCGTCTTCGCAGGCTGGCCACGAAAGAGCACGCCCTGCGGGCAGACGACGCCCGCCCGCCCGCTCTCTGCCAGCGAGGCGACGATGTGCTGGAGGAAGACGAAGTCGCCATTCGAGAACGGCGGCAGGCCAAAAACGAGCCGCCCAAAAGGGTCGGCAAACTCGCCTTTATCCGGGAACTCTAGGTGCGGGGAGCCGTTCTTTTTCAAGACGGCGCGGCCTTTGGCGTCCTTCTTTTGTGCGCCGTTGAGCCACCAGTTTTCTTCGGAAAATGGGAAGTTTGCCGCCACGCGGTCGAACTGGCGGACGCTGGCCGTGTCGTCGGCGAGGAACTTCGGGTCTTTGAGGGTATTGCCCTGCCGCACCTGCGCCATTGAGGCGAGGCCGTGGAGGTGCATGTTGATATTGGCAATGGCCCAAGTCGTCCAAATCGTCTCTTGGCCGAAGATGCGGAGATTCGAGATGCCGCTGAGTTCCGCCGTGTGCTTCGCGCCATCAATGAGGAAGCCGCCGGAGCCGCAAGTCGGGTCGTAAAAACTCTGGCCCGGCTGGGGCTGGATCATGCGGATGATGACCTCGCGCACCTCCGGCGGGGTGTAAAATTGCCCCGCCGTGGTGCCGCCCTTATTTTCATCGGCAAACCGCTTGATGAGATACTCGTAGGCGTCGCCGAGCACGTCGGAGGAGACGTTGGAATTATCCAGCGGGATGTGGTCGAGCACGTTCATCGCGGCGACGAGGACTTCCGGCTCGATGCGCTTGTTGCCAGAGCCGTCGGGCGCAGGCTCGTTCCAGCGGACGGAATCAATGATGCCCTTCAGCGGTTGATTCGCCTCGGCGATGGCCTGAACGCAGGCGTGGAGCTTTTCGTTTTTCTCCCCTGCCTCCGCGCTCCGCACATCGCTCCAAAAACAGCCCGCCGGGATGATGAAATCGTGCCCCTCCGCCCGCAGCCGGTCGAGCTGCTTGCCACCTGGCGCATTGCCAAACTGCTGCTCAAACTCGCAAACGCGGTTCGCCGTCTCCCACTCGTAGTTGTCGGAGAGCCGCTTGAAGAAAAGGAGCGAGAGGATGTAAGCCTTGTAGTCTTCCACCTTGCCGCGCAGCCCGGTATCGGCCATGCCCCAAAGGAGGTTTCCAAGTTGTTGTTTCGATAGCATCAGGCGAGAAGATGAGTGCCTACGGCAAATCCGTCACGCCCATAAGGAAGCGGTCGCATTCGCGGGCGGCTCCTCGGCTTTATCGCAGTTGTTTCAGCAGGTAGCGTCGGCGCATTCGCGCGGGGGCGTTGAGGTCGAGTAGGCGGGCGGTTGTGCGGCCAATCGGGGTGATGCCTTCGATGCGGGATTCGGTGATTTGGAAGCGAGTCGCCCAAGTGTCGGTCCGAGGGTGAAAGGGGCGGTTGAGTTCTTGGGACTCGGGGTCGTGGGATGCGATGTTTGGACCTTTGAGGAAGTTGCAGTCGGGGCAGGCAAGCGCGAGGTTTGTGTGTTCGTCACTGCCGCCGTGTTGACGAGCGATAATGTGTTCGATGTGGAATGTCGCGAGGGAGAATTCTTCAGGCGCGTGGCAACACTCGCATCGGTGGAATGCGCGTTGGCGGATTTGCTCGCGGTTCACGCGGCAGCTTTGTCGCGGAGGGAAATTGCGGCTTCGATTTTGAGGATGCTGACCATTCGGTTGAGCGCGACAAATTCAGCTAACTCCACGCGCTCCGCGTCGGTGAGCGTGTCTTCGGTATTACGTGAGGCGAGCGTCTCGTAGCGTGTCTGCGCTTCTTCGCCGAGGCGCAAATCTTTCAACGCGACGCCTATCTGCGAAGCGAGCTTTTCACCCATCGGACGAAAGACGCCGGTCCAGTCGAGCGGTGTTGCGGAGTTTTGCTCAGGCATGACGCGACGGTAGCCGTGGCGGTCGAGTTTGTCGAGAGGTGCCTACGGCAAGTCCGTCGAGCCCATCAAAAACTTGTCGCATTCGCGGGCGGCGCCTCGGCCTTCGTTGAAGGCCCACACGACGAGCGATTGGCCTCGGCGGCAGTCGCCGGCGGCGAAGATTTTTGGGACGGTGGTGGTGTATTTTTCGTGCTCGGCTTTGGCGTTGCTGCGGGGGTCGCGTTCGATTTTCAGCGCGTCGAGCAGGGGTTGCTCGGGGCCTAGGAAGCCCATTGCGAGCAGGACTAGCTCGCATTTTACCACGCGCTCGGTGCCGGGGACATCTACGGGGGTGAATTGGCCTTTGTCGTTTTTCTCCCACTTGATTTCGACGAGGTGGACGGCGCTGACGTTGCCTGCGGCGTCGGTGTCGAACTTCTTGGCGGTAGTGACGTACACGCGCGGGTCGGCTCCGTATTTGGCGGCGGCTTCTTCTTGGCCGTAGTCCATTTTGTAGGTCTTGGGCCACTCGGGCCACGGGTTGTCTTTGGCGCGTTCGAGCGGGGGTTTTGGCAGAATTTCGACTTGGGTGACGCTCACGCAGCCGTGGCGCAGTGAGGTTCCGACGCAGTCGGTGCCGGTGTCGCCGCCGCCGATGATGACGACGTTTTTTCCCTTGGCGGAAATGGGCGGCTCGGTGCCGTCGAGCAAGGCTTTGGTGTTGGCTGTGAGAAATTCCATCGCGAAGTGAACTCCCTTTGCACTGCGATTTTCGATGGGGAGGTCGCGAGGTTTGGTCGCGCCGGTGCAGAGAACTACGGCGTCGAACTCGGCCATGAGTTGCTCGGCGCTGATGTCTTTGCCCACCTCGGTGCCGCAGCGGAAGGTGATGCCTTCGCGCTCTAGCAGCCCGATGCGGCGCATGAGGACTTCGTTTTTATCCAGCTTCATGTTGGGGATGCCATACATAAGCAGTCCGCCGGGGCGGTCGGCGCGCTCGAAGACGGTGACCCAGTGGCCCGCTTTGTTGAGCTGCGCGGCTGCTGAAAGTCCAGCGGGGCCGCTGCCGATGATGGCGACTTTTTTGCCGGTGCGAGTCTTGGGCGGCTCGGGCGTCACCCAGCCTTCTTCCCAGCCTTTATCAATGATGCTCACCTCGATGTTTTTGATGGTGACCGGCGGGTTATTCATGCCGAGCACGCACGAGCCTTCGCACGGCGCAGGGCAGACGCGCCCGGTGAACTCGGGGAAGTTGTTCGTCTTGTGCAGTCGCTCAAGGGCTTCCTGCCACAGACCGCGATAGATGAGGTCGTTCCACTCGGGGATGAGGTTGTTCACCGGGCATCCGCTGGCCATGCCGCTGACGAGTGTGCCGCTGTGGCAAAACGGGATGCCGCAATCCATGCAACGCGCCGCCTGCTGCTTGAGCTTCGGCTCGTCCATGTGTTCGTGGAATTCGTTCCAGTCGTTGATGCGTGCGATGGCGCTGCGGTCGAGCGGAAGCTCGCGCGCAAATTCAAGAAAGCCAGTAGGTTTGCCCATAAAGTGTCGGTTGTTGGTTGGTTAAATGTGGAAGTTGGTTTTGGGAAATCACTCAATCGTTGGTTGCTGGTTCTGCGGCCAAGTGGATTTGATAAAGTCAGCGAGCAAATCGCGTCCACGTCTGTCGCCGTATCGTTTGGCTTTTTTATTCCACCAAGCGCAGCCAGGATGAGGGGTGGTGATCATCGGAACTAGCCCAACTATAGATTTGCGGAAATGCCAACGTGCGAGTTGCGAAAGAAAAACCACCGCTGTTGGTTTCAGGGTATTGAAATGTGTCTCGAAAGCAGCATTTGCCAGTTCAGCGTCCTCTCGGGAAACGTGCAATGAGTCCCCTTCAATTCCCGGGCGAAGGAAGAAATTGTAGGCTGCAACATCGTCAGCGACGCATTTGTAATCTTTGTAGCGCGGGCCGTAGTGATTGATTTCCCAAAATGAGTTACTCCAAATTGAATGCGCCTTGTTTGAAAAATCCACGGACCGCGCCCATTCCATTATTGGCGCAGTTGCAATCCAGCCACGCTCTTCATCATTTAGTGTGGAACTATCGCTTCCATACCATGTCCCTGAGTCTAAATGCTGAGTTGAATAATCAGGAAGGTAATGACTTTCCCCCACGAGTAGTAACGCTGGCCTGTCGCTTTTGCCAAAGTCTTTGCCTTTGTAGGGCCACATCATCGGATAGCGTTCGTAGTGTTTTTGAACCGCCTTCTGTAAATCCGTTACGATTTCCATTCGTGACCTCCTCCTTTTGAGCACTTCCCAATCAACGGATGTGATGAACCAGTGTATCCGTTACCACACTTTATGCACTTAAACTGCTTCCCTTTGCGGTCCTCAATTACCCATTCGTGACCGTCACCCTTGCTGCATTTTCCGACAAGCGGATGAGTAGAAGTCGTCGCTCCGTTTCCACATTTGATGCACTTGTAGTTTTGAACAGCCATTATTTCATTGCCTCCCGTTGTATTTTAGAAATCCCCGCCTGCTCAATAATCCGGTTGGTGAGCGACCAAGCAGTGTTGCTGCGTAGCAGCAGCGACGAAAATAGCCGTGGGTGAGGAACGAGCCCACGGTTCACGCAAGGGTGGATGTGCCGCGTAGCGGCAGAACAAAAAACGTGGTGCGCTGTTGTTGCGCCGCTACGCGGCACGTCGTCGCCCGCTATTCCGTGGGCTCGTTCCTCACCCACGGCTATTGTTGTTTTTCCGCTACGCGGAGATGTTGCGGTATTCTTCATCTACGCAGCGTCTATATCCACCAGCTCTTTGCTGAGATTGATGTCCACCGTCCCGATAACCGGCATCGGGTGTCCGAATTGTAGGCCAAACAAAACCCACGACTCAAACGCGCTCGCCAATTCCATCCGAGTTTCCTCCACGGTCGCGCCGTCGGCCCAGCAGCCTCGGGCGGATGGGATGGTGCCGAAGTAGCGTCCATTTTCCATCAACTCGAACTGGGCTTCGCTCATCGCGGCCAGAAAATACTCGGTGAGAATCCCCATTTTTCTACCCGCCGCCCACGCGGGCGGCGTCTTTGGAGTTGGCTTCGAAGGCGGCAGTTAGGGCGTCGTCTCCGGTTAGTCCGGCGGCTTGGGCCTTTTTGATTTCTTGTAGGACTCGCTTGTAGTCTTTGGGCATCACTTTGATGAACTTCG
>JAYSTZ010000354.1:0-3748 GCA_043719365.1 Verrucomicrobiaceae bacterium
GTATGCGATGTGGGTGGTGGAGCAGGCGACGGGGACGAGGAGGTTTGTGGCGTCGGTTTTGTGGGGGAGGAGCGCGCCGTAGTCGATGGGGTAAGGTCCGCCGGGGTTGACTTGGACGTCGCCTTCGTTGCGGGCGAATCCGCGGGCATCGACGTAGCGCTGGACGTTGTGGGAGTCCATGTTGTAGGAGCCCATGCCGATGCTGCGGGGGGTGGGTATTTTGCGGGTGAGGTGGTTTTCGTTGATGATGGTTTCGCCAGTCATGCGGCGGGCTTCGCGGACGTAGATTTGGTGGGGCCAGCCGCCGTTATCGGTGAACTCATCTTTGGGCAGGCCCCATTGGTTCATGCGCTGGCGGATTTCGTCGGGGATGCCGGGGTCGTTGGCGAGGAAGTAGAGCAGGCCCTTTTGGTAGAGCTGGTGTTCTTTGAGGATTTCGCGGCGGCGTTCGTACGATGCGTCGGGGTAGTCGTAGTTCATGCCGATGTTGTCGAAGGAGAATGCGCCGTGGTTGTTGGTGTCGGTTTTGTGGTTGGGGATGGGGTCGAATTTGGCGATGATGTTACCCCATTTCCAGCCGGCGGCGATGTAGCGTTTTAGGAGTTCGTATTGTGCGGGGTCGTAGCCGTCGGGCCGTGGGAAGGGGATGCGGTTTGCGGGGTCGTTGGTGAGGCACATGCGGTAGCAGTAGGCTTGGATGCGTTTGTCGCCGTCGCCGTCTTTGCCGGGGTCGCCGTCGTGGATGCGGGGGACGAGGCCGCTGGTTTTGTCGCCGGGGATTTTGTAGGGGCTTACGTCCTTCTCGAACTGATGGCTCTTGGAATGGGCGGCTACGATGCCGTTGAGGGTTTCGTTGAATTGGGACTTGGGCTCGCGGCCGACGGTGTAGGGAATGCGGGCGGCGGCCATGAGGTCGCCTTCGTAGGTGGCGTCGATGAACATGGCGCCGGTGTATGTTTGGCCGGTGAGCATGGTGATGCTTTCGATGCGCGCGTCTTTTTTGACGACGCCGCGGTCGCGGTCGAGCCACTGGTCGCGGAATACGGGGATGTTGTGTTCTTTGATGAGGCCCTCAAAGACGCGCTCGGCGACGCTCGGCTCGAATATCCACATGGTGCGGTTTTCGCCGTCGATGGCTGTGTTGCCCTGGCCTTTGTTTCCGTAGTCGGTTTTCTTCTGCTGCTTCCACGACTCGTCTTTTTGGTACTCTAAATAGATGCGGTGGTAGAAGTCGCGGGCGAGTCCGCCGATGACTGCTTTATTCCCGGTGTCGGTCCAGCCGAGTCCGCCGCTGGAGAGGCCGCCGAGGTGTTTGTCGGGGCCGACGAGGACGACGGTTTTGCCCATCTTTTTCGCCTGCACGGCGGCGATGACGCCCGCAGAGGTGCCGCCGTACACGACGACGTCGTATTGCTCGGCGGTGGCCACGGTGGTGAGTGCTGCGAGGACGAGGAGTGTGTTGCGCATGGGGCGGAGGGTGGAGATTTGGGGGAATTGTGCAAGCGGGGGCTTGCGTGGGTTGCGCAGGAAGGTAGGACACTTCGCGCAATGTCCATCGCCACCAACCAATCGCAGCAACGCGTCGCCACGCAGCCGCCACCGCCGGGTCTTCCGGACGGTCCGCGCGTCCAGGAGCAGCTCGCGTCGCTCACGGAAGGCGGAGAGGTGCGTCCGCTGCTGGAGTTTCTCCGCGCGCTGCTGAATGCGCGGGCGCTGGCGATTTTCCCGACGAGTGATCGGCCCGGTGCGGCGAGTGTGACGATTACAACGCGGGGGATTTTGGCGACTTCGCTGGAGCCGCTCGCGCAACGACTCGGCAAAGCGAAGGCGGCGGTCGTCGAGCCCGCGGAATCGCTCGGTGCGGAGGGCTATACGATCGCTGTGCCGGTGCAGCGCGACAGTCATCCGCTGTGGGTGCTCATCGCGCAGTTCGTAGTGCCCAATGCGCGGGACGTGCAGGCCTATTTGATGATCCTGCAAAGCGTCGCGGGCTACTTGCTTTACCGCGAACAGCGGATGGTGACCGAGGACATCCACTGGGTGCTCGCGAGGACGAGCGGATTGCTCGATGTTTTTCGCCGAGCGGGCGCTGAGGAGGACTACGAAAAAGCCTGCCGAATCGCAGTGGACGCGCTGCGCGATTATCTCGGCTGCTCGCGCGTCGTGTATGCGAATGGCGCGCGGCTTGCGGCCATCAGCGGCGTGTCAAAGCTCGATGCAAAGAGCCCGACGCATCAGCCCACGGAGACCGCGCTGCGCGAAGCCGTGCTGGAGGCCGAGCGGATCGACTTCCCCGAAAACAAAAGTGCGCTGGCCCACGAGCTTCTCGCCACGGCATCCGGTGCGGTGCGCATCACGACGCTGCCTTTTGGAAAACGCGCGTGTCTTTTCCAATGGAGCGACGAGCCGGACCACCGGACGCCCGCGCTGCTCGATGCGGCGCTGCCATTTGTGCAGCCGCTGTTCGATCTGCTGGAGCGAGCAAAGCCGAATGCCGCTGCATTTTTCGTCCGTCGTGTGTGGAGCAAGGCGACGGCGAACAAACGCAAAGCCATCGTCGGCGGACTCGTCGCGCTTGCCGCGCTGCTGGTGTGGCCGGTGCATTATTCGATCAAGTGTGATTGCCGACTCGTGCCGAAAACGAAGCGAGTGATCGCCGCGCCGTTCGATGGATTGCTCGGACGCACGAAAGTCCAGCCCGGCGACCGCGTGAAGGAAGGCGACCCGCTCGTCACGCTCGATAGCCGCGAACTAAAGCTCAAGGAAGCCGAGCTGATTGCTTCGCGAGATCAGGCACTCAAGAAACGCGACCGCGCAATGAGCAACCCCGACGGCGTGGATTTCTCCGCAGCGCAGGTCGCCGCATTTGAAGCCGCCGGAGTCGCCGAAGAACTCTCGCTCGTGCAGCAGAAACTCGCCGTTTTGGACATCCGCGCGCCGATTTCCGGAGTCGTTGTCGCCGGAGATTTGCGTCGTGCCGAAGGACAGCCCGTGCGGCAGGGCCAAGTGCTTTTCGAAGTCGCGCCGCTCGATGAGATGCTCGTGGAAATCGACGTTCCGGACCGGGAATTCAGCCGTGTGAAAACCGCGATGTCCGTGACTTTTCGCATGGAGGCCTACAGTGGATGGAGTGGTGAATCGCAAATCGCGCGGCTCTATCCGCAGAGCGAGCAGCGCGACGGCAAAAACGTCTTCGTAGCCGAAGCCGCAATCGCAGCAGCCTCGCTAGAGCTGCGCCCCGGAATGCGCGGACGCGCAAGCATCGAAGGCGACCGGAAACCCATCGCTTGGATTCTCGGGCATCGATTTGTTGAGTGGGCGCAGACGACGCTTTGGTGGTAGCTGCGCATGAACTACTCCGTCCGCGAACTTGAATCTCTGCGCCCGCGCTTGCGCGACGACCTGCACTTTTCCGTGCAGGAACACAGCGAGGAACGCGTGTGCGTGATTGAGGATGCTGCCGCGTCAAAGTTTTACCGCGTCGGCTTCGATGAATACCGTTTCTTCCGCTCGCTCGACGGAACTCAAACCGTCGCGGCGATTCTTTCAAGGCTCGCGCGCGATGCGAAGGGCGAGACTTACTCCGAGCATGAAGCGCTGCAAATGCTCCGCTGGCTGAAAGACAATCATTTACTCGCCGTAGAGAGCGCCCGCGCAAAGACGGATGTCGAGCAGGATCAGCGCGCGATGAAGAGCGCGGTGACGTGGCTGAATCCGCTCATCGTCCGCATTCCGCTCGGGCGGCCCG
>JAYSTZ010000355.1:0-3740 GCA_043719365.1 Verrucomicrobiaceae bacterium
CGCGGTCAGGTCCTCGAAATGCACGACAGGCAGAGCTTCGTTCAGCACGAACTGGTGAGGCTCCGCGCCTTCGCTAATGTAGCCGCTCCGCAGCGCAGGATGCCGAACAGCGACTTGCTTCCACGCAGCGAGAAGCGACTCTGGATTTATCGGGCCGAGCAACCGGCAATGCCATTGATCCGAACCGCTTCCGGGCCGCGCCGTCTCGACCGCGAGGAACAGGCGTTGCATCGGCGAGAGCGGATAAATGTCCTCAAGCGCGGGATGGTTCGCAACTAACGCTTCGATGGCTTCGGCGCTGAGGCGGGCAATCGGATATTTTCGCGAAACCAGCGCGCGGACCGTAAACGCAAAATGATCGGCGAGCGCTTCGATGGCCTCCTTTCGATGCAGGTTTGTGCTGTAGGCGAAGCGGACTTCGAGGGCGTCGTTGATGACCAGCGCGTTGAGTTCGAGTACGTGAGTCCGGCGCGCTGCGGGCGCGTGCCACGGTCCTGTTCCGGCATTCGAGAAAGTATAATGCTGCAACCCGGCGACGGTGTGATCGAATTGGCCAAGGTAATTGAAAAGCACCTCGACTCGACTGGCGAGCGATGCTCCATCAGGGCCGAGATGACGGAGCAGCGAATAGCCGAAGCCGTGGTGCGGCACGTTCCGAAGCTTCCGCGCAACTTCGGCAAGCGTGTCGCTTGGCGATGCACCGCAGCGGAGCCGCAGCGGAAAGATTGTCGTGAACCATCCGATTGTCCGTGAAAGATCATGCGAGCCGGCAAGCCCCGTAAATTCCTTCAGCGCGCTTTCCTCGCGTCCGTGTCCTTCGGTTTCGATGGTGAATTCCTTGATTCCCGTCCAGTTGCGAAGAGCTTCCGCGAGGCCCGCGAGGAGCAGTTCGGGTGTGCGAAATCCGGCGTGCAATTTGTGAAGCAACTGCGCCGTCTCGTCGGCGGAAAAGCGAAGGACGAATGTGTTCGAGGATGCTTCCGTGTTTTCTCCTCGCTGATGATCCACGGGAAGCGTTGGAGTTTCAGCCTGCGCGACGTCGAGCCAGAACTCGCGCTCACACTCGGCTCCTTCGAGAGCAGCTGGCAATACGGCGGCCCATGTGTGAAAGCCGGTGGTCGCGGAGGGAAGCCGCTCGCCGCGCAACGCACAATCGAGGTCTTCGAGCAGGATTCGCCATGACACGCCATCGACAATGAGATGGTGCATCGCAATGAGCAGCGTTTCCGAGTCGAGCAGTGCAAATCGGACGAGGGGCCCTGCGAGGTTGAGCGAGGCCTGCACGGACGCGGCATTGGCGTTCTCTATGATTTCCGCGCGCGGAACTTCACCGAATGATTGCCGCCCTTGTTCATCGAAACGAAGGCGAAACACCGGATGCGCGTGGAGAACCACGCCAATCGCGTCGAGCAATCGCTGGCGGCTCACGGGGCGGGTAAGGCGGAATGTGAAAGACTGATTCCAATGATGCGCGTCGGCAAACTGATGCCCGAAGAACCAGCGCTGCACAGGCGTGAGCGGGACGCTCCCGGTGGCTGGCAACTCCGCGATGCGCACGGTGCCTGTTGCGCCTTGCGCCGAGAGTTCGGCGATTGTCGGGTGGTCGAAAAGAAGCTTCGGCGTGATTGCGAGTCCGCGCATCCGCGCTTGGGTAACAACGAGAATGCTGAGGATGCTGTCGCCACCGAGCTCGAAGAAATTGTCGTGAACTCCAATGCGCTCGATTTTCAGCAGCCGCTGCCAGATTTCTGCGAGAGCACGCTCGGCGTCGGTCGAGGGCGCGATGAATTTCGATGCGACATCCGGGCGTTCTTCCGCGGGCTCGGGCAGCGCGCGATGATCGAGCTTTCCATTGTTGGTCAGCGGCATCCGTTCCATCGGGACAAAAGCTGCGGGCACCATGTAATCGGGCACAAACGCCTTCAGATGCGCTCGAAGTTCGGCAGCGCCCGGTGCTGCGCCGTCCGGGACGAACCACGCGATGAGTCGCTTCCCGCCAGCAGAATCGCGCGCGAGCACGGCGGCCTCACGGACGCCGGAGTGCGAAAGAAGATGGCTCTCGATTTCGCCCAGTTCGATTCGGAAGCCGCGGATTTTCACCTGCTGGTCGATGCGCCCGAGATACTCGATGTCGCGGCTTGCCAGCCAGCGGGCGAGGTCGCCAGTGCGGTAGAGGCGTTCGCCCTTGCGGAACGGGTTCGCGATGAAGCGCTCATTCGTCAGCTCCGGTCGATGCAGGTATTTTTGCGCGAGCCCCGCGCCGCCGACGAAAAGCTCGCCCCGCACGCCGATGGGCACAGGCCGGAATTGCGGGTCGAGGATGTAGATTTGAAGATCAGGAATCGCTTCGCCGATGACGCTGCCGCGCGTGAGGTCGCTCGCGGTCAGCGGGCGGTAGGTGACGTGGACCGTCGTCTCCGTGATGCCGTACATGTTCACGAGTTGCGGCTTCGTGTCACCGTGCCGCTCGAACCACGGCCGCAGGCTTTGCATTTCGAGCGCTTCGCCGCCAAAGACGACCGTGCGGAGCGAAAGCTCATGCGCGCGGGACGATGCAGCATCCGCGGCGATCAGTTGCCGGAACGCGCTCGGCGTTTGGTTGAGCACGGTGACTTTCTCCGCGACGAGCAGTTCGTGAAAAAGCTCCGGCGAGCGACTCGTCTCGAACGGCACCACGACCAGCGTTCCGCCATAAAGCAAAGCGCCCCAGATTTCCCACACGGAGAAATCGAACGCCGTGCTGTGAAAGAGCGTCCACACATCGTCGAGCGTGAAATGAAACCACTGCTCGGTGGAAGTGAACAGCCGGACGACGTTACGATGCGTGATGCAGCAGCCCTTCGGCTTCCCCGTCGAGCCGCTCGTATAGAGCACGTAGCACCATTGTTCCGGCACGCCCTCCACGGCGGGCGCCACGGCAGAAAGCGCGATATCGTCGATGAAAACGAGCCGCGCGCCGTGGCCGACCGGGAGCCGTTGTGCGAGGTGACGCTGCGTGAGAAGCACCGGAGCCTTCGCATCGGCGAGCATGAATGCAAGCCGCTCGGCGGGATACGCGAGGTCGATGGGCAGGTAGGCCGCACCGGCTTTCAAAATGCCGAGGAGCGCCACGACGAGCGATGGGCACCGCTCCATGCAAAGCCCCACAATTTCATCGGCCCCGACGCCCGATGCGGCGAGGTGCGCTGCGACCGCATTGGCACGGTCATCGAGCTGGCGGTACGTGAGCCGCTCGTCATTTTGGACCAACGCCAGAGCGTCCGGCTGAAGCGCGGCGCGTTCCGCAAAAAGTGCCTGCAGCGTCTTTTCGTTGCGCGGGTCCGCAGGCGGGGGTGGGACGTTTTGCAGTGCGAGGATGCCTTCGCGTTCCGCCGGTGAAATGAGCGGCACATCGCCAATCGTGTTGCTCTCGGGAAAAGCGCGGAGGATGGTCGCGAGATGCCCGAGCATTCGCTCGATCGTGCCCTCGTCGAGCCGCGAACGGTCAAATTCCGCAACCAACCGGAGCTCGTCTCCTGCATAGGCAGCGATGCAAATGGGGAAGTTCGTCTGCTCGCGCAGGCGCAGCTCGCGCCGCTCCCATGCGCCTCCACGGGCGCGGAATTGCGCGAGCAGATCGTAGTTTTCAAACACCACGAGCGACCGGAAAAGCGGCTGTCCTTGCGGCAACTCGCTCCACGCCTGGATGCGCGAAAGCGGCGTGTGCTCGTGCTCGCGAATGTCCACCCATTGCTGACGCA
>JAYSTZ010000356.1:0-9081 GCA_043719365.1 Verrucomicrobiaceae bacterium
GCTCGCCGTGCCGCTGGTCACGAAGTTCACGGTCACCGAGCCGCTCGTCACCGGAGGCGAAAGACGCACGACAAAACTGCCCGCGACAAACGGTGCCTCGATTGCGGATTCCACGCCGTTCGTAGCCTGCGCCACGGGCGTCGTTCCGACTCCTGTGCCCCAAATCGCTGCGGCGTATTCCGGGTGGTCGATGAACGGATTTCGATTGTGCTGATACGCGGTAAAAATGAGATCGTTTCGTGCAAGTTCCGCAGCATCCGGCGGGTCGGCTGCGTGCCATGTGAGCAGCGTGTTGAGATTCCCCATCTGTGGGCCGGTCGGGCTTCGACCCACGAGTTCCATGTCCTGCGTATTCGGCTCTGTGCCATCATAACGTACCGCCATGTAAAACATCGCGCGGGCGATGTCTCCGCGTTGCGATACGGGCGGCTGCCAGGAATCCGAATCCCGCGTGGAAAGCGGTGCCTCAAGGTGCGCCGGGTCAACAATTGCACCGTCTGCCGCGCTACTCGCGTCGAAGTACAAATTCCCGCGCTGCGTGTTCACATTGGCATCCGCCGGAACTACGTGGAAAAGGTCGCTGTCGTCCGGCCCGAGGTGATCGCCGTTTCCCCGCGAGCGCGGCCATAGATGTTCGCGGTTCCAGCCCGTGGAATCCAGCGGTGTCGATTTCGGAACCGAGAAACCGCTGTAGGTGTAAATCATGTTCGAACTGTTCACCGGATCCTGCCAAATCACTTTCAGCGGACCGATGATGTAGTCGTAAAGGATGACGGTATGCCCGTTCTTAATAATCCCATTGAGCGCTGACTTCAGCGGCAGTCCCGTGAGGCCAGACGCTGCATTATAATATCCCGCAGGCGGGTCCCCGAAGACCCGCGCTGTAAAAACAAGGAGGGCTAAAAGGATGTGCCGCATAGATATTTCCGGGACCAATGACACAAAATCTGTCAAGCGCCAGCGGCAGAATGTGCGATAGCTGAGATTTCACCGTGACGACACAAATGGCACTGATGCAAATCGTGACGAGCGGAGCACGGGCATCTTTTTGAATCCGCACGCTTGGCACCCGCAGTGCAGTCGCTAGTGTGCGTCGCGATGAACGATCCACGCTACGCGCTACTTGCAAAAAATCTCGTCAACTTTTCCGTCCAGCTCAAGAAGAGCGAGACTGTCCTTCTCGACATGTTCGATGTCCCCGATGAGATGACCGTCGCCCTCATCCGTGCGGTCCGCGCCGTGGGTGCGGTGCCCGTTGCCGCTGTTCACCACGGACGGGTCGCGCGCGAGATGGCACTCGGTGCGCAGGAGGAAGGGCTCGATCTCATCTCCGCCACGCAGCTTGCGCAAATGAAGAAGATGGATTCCTACATCGCGTTTCGCGGCGGCACCAATGTGACCGAAATGGCCGATGTTCCTGCCGACAAGATGCGCCTCATTTCCAAGAAGATGAAGGCTGTGCTGGACTGGCGCGTGAAGAAGACGAAGTGGTGCGTCCTCCGCTGGCCCAGCCCGAGCATGGCTCAGCTTGCCGGGATGAGCACGGAGGCTTTCGAGGACTTTTATTTCCGCGTCTGCACGCTCGATTACTCCAAGTTGGTCCCTGGCATGGCGGCGCTCAGCGAGTTGATGATGAAGACGGACAAAGTTCACATCACAGGCCCCGGAACGGACCTGCACTTCAGCATCAAAGGCATCCGCGCCATCCCGTGCGGCGGCAAACACAATATCCCCGACGGCGAGTGCTTCACTGCTCCCGTGAAAAACAGCGTGCAGGGCGTCGTGCAATACAATGCACCGACGATTTATCAGGGCAGCGCGTTTGACAACATCCGCCTCGAATTCAAGGACGGCAAAGTTTCCAAGGCCACCTGTTCGGGCGACGAGAAAAAGCTGAACGACATCCTCACGAGCGACGCAGGCGCGAGCTACATCGGTGAGTTCGCGATCGGGTTTAATCCGCACGTTCTCCACCCGATGCGCGATATTTTGTTCGACGAGAAAATCGCGGGCTCCTTTCACTTCACGCCCGGCCAGTGCTACGATGAAACCGATAACGGCAACCGCTCGCAAGTCCACTGGGACATGGTCTGCATCCAGCGCGCCGACTATGGCGGAGGCGAGATTCTTTTCGACGGCAAGGTGATCCGCAAGGACGGCATCTTCGTACCGAAAGCGCTACAGGCATTGAATCCTGACCGTCTGCTCGCTTAGAACGATTCGCGCTTTGATAGCATCCACACGGTCCATAGCTACGCTTCTCTCGCTCGCGCTTTGCTGCCTCGCTGGCTGCAAAAACAAAGAGAAGGAAGCACGCCGGGAAACGCTCATCGCGCTGATGCACGGCAACACACCGGACGCCGACATCGCTGCTGCGATCGCGAAAGCTCGCGAGACGCTACCTCAATTTCTTGAGGTGCTGAAATCGCCGGGCAGCGGTCAGGCGCAGTTCATGGTGCGCCGACAGTTCCCGACCGAGAAACCGGACGCGCGTCAAATCCTTATCGTCAACAACGTGACGTACGACGGCAAATTGCTGCACGGCAAACTCGACGACAACACCGCGCGCCCTGGAAGCGGCACGACTCGCGAGGGCGTCGTCTCGTTTCCGCCGGAGGAAATCTGCGACTGGATGTTTAATGACAATGGAAAAGCTGCGGGAGGCTTTATGCTCCGCGCGCTCAAATTGAAGCTGACCGAGAAAGAGTGGAGCGCGTACGCCGAGCGCATCACGTTTAAGGATTAGGCGCGCACTGGCGTTGAAGAGACGTCCCGGCAGCGAAGTGATGGGCGGCGGGTAGGGTGGGCGTCCCGCCCGCCGCGCTGCGCATCTTGCGTAGAGCCCGGTGGAGTATTCGGGCGTGCCTTTCGCGAGTATCGAGTCCCTTGTGCGTTCGGTGATTCAGGCGGGACGCCCGAATCGTCAGGCGGGACGCCCACCCTACCCGCGATTCGTCTCTTCCTTACACCGCGATAGGTGCTTTGATCGCCGGATGCGGGTCGTAGCCTTCGAGCGTGAAGTCTTCGAATCGGAATGCGAAGAGGTCTGTCACGTCCGGATTCAGCTTCATCACAGGCAGTGGACGCGGCTCGCGGGTGAGCTGGAGATTTGCCTGCTCGATGTGGTTTGAGTAAAGATGGAGGTCGCCAAACGTGTGAACGAACTCGCCGGGCTTCAGTCCGCACACTTGCGCGATCATGAGCGTGAGAAGCGCGTAGCTGGCGATATTGAACGGGACGCCGAGAAAAAGGTCGGCGCTGCGTTGGTAGAGCTGGCAGCTCAGGCGTCCATCGAGCACGAAAAACTGAAAGAGCGCGTGGCAAGGCGGGAGCGCCATGCCGGAGACTTCGCCGGGATTCCATGCGCTCACGATGAGACGGCGGCTGTCGGGGTTCGCTTTGATCTGCGCGACGAGGTTTGCGATCTGGTCGATGTGTCCGCCGTCGGCGGTGCGCCAGTCGCGCCACTGTGCGCCATAGACGCGGCCGAGGTTTCCGTCGGCGTCGGCCCACTCGTCCCAGATGGTCACTTTATTCTCCTGCAAATAGCGGATGTTCGTGTCGCCATTGAGGAACCACAGGAGCTCGTGGATGATACTGCGAAGGTGCAGTTTTTTCGTGGTTAGCACGGGAAAACCGGCGGCGAGATCGAACCGCGTCTGTGCGCCGAATACGCTGATGGTGCCCGTGCCGGTGCGGTCGGATTTTGTGTGCCCTTTTTCGAGGACGAGGCGGATGAGATCGAGGTAGGCTTGCATTTCCTAGCTGAAAAAGGCGGCGATTTTCTCGACGACGTACGCCTGCTGCGCCTCGGTAATTTCCGGGTAGATCGGCAGCGCGATAGTCTCCAGCGCGGCGCGCTCGGACTCGGGGAAGTCGCCGACCTTGTAGCCGAGGTAGCCAAAGCATTCCTGAAGGTGCAGCGGGAGCGGGTAATAGACTTCCGTGCTGATTCCCGATGCGCCTAGATACGCGCGCAGGTCGTCGCGGCGCGGGGTGCGGACGATGAACTGATTGTAGATGTGATGGTTCGGAAGCCCCGCGTCTTTCCACGGTTCGACGGGCGGCTTCAGCCAGCGCCCGAGGTCGCGCTGCTGGAAAAACTTGCGATACGAAGATGCGCGCGCGCGGCGTCCGGCGCTCCATGTGTCGAGGTGCGGGAGCTTCACGTGCAGAACGGCGCTTTGGATGGCGTCGATGCGGAAATTGCCGCCGATATATTTGTGGTAGTAGCGGACTTCCATCCCGTGATTGCGAATGGCGCGGAGTTTTGCGGCGAGCGCGTCGTCCTGGCAGACGACCATGCCCGCGTCGCCAAATGCGCCGAGGTTCTTCGTGGGGTAAAATGAGAACCATCCCGCTTCGCCCATCGCTCCAGCGCTGCCGAGCGGATGCACCGCGCCGAGCGCTTGCGCGGCGTCTTCGATGACGGGAATGCCGTGCTGCTTTCCGATTTCCAACAGCGCGGCCATGTCGGCGCAGCAGCCGTAGAGATGCACTGGCACGATCGCTTTCACGTTCTTCGTCTTCTTAATCAGCGCCTCCACCGATGCGGGGCAGATGTTGTAGGTCGCCGGATCGATGTCCGCGAAAACGGGCGTCGCTCCGACTCGTGCGATGCAACTTGCCGTGGCAAAAAACGTGTAGGGCGTTGTGATGACTGCGTCTCCGGGCCCGATGCCCATCGCCATGAGGAGCATCAGTTGCGCGTCCGTTCCGCTGCTGCATCCGATGGCGTGCTTTGCGCCGCAGTATTTGGCCACGGCCTTTTCGAACGACTCGGTGCGAGGCCCGAGCACGAGAGACTGCGAGTCGCAGACTTCCTCGATGGCGGCGAGAAATTGAGATTTGAGCGGCGCATATTGCGCACGGAGATCGAGCAGCGGTACTTGCATCTCTCCACTGATGGCGGATCGGAGCCTCTCAGTGCAAGCTCGGGTCGAAGTCAGCGTCGATTTGTTCGCCGCTCGCGGTCGCCCCGTCCGCGACGATGCAGCGGGTCAGGCGTGCTCCGGGTGCGACGGTTGCATTTTCCCAAATGATGCAATCGTCGAGCACCGCGCCCTCGCCGATCGTTGCGGAGGGATGAATAGTATTGTGCGTGCCGGCGATGGCTCGGTTGGCTGCGAGGTATTCTTCGCGGGTGCCGAGATCGCGCCAGTTGCCGTCGTCGAGGACGATTCCGCCGAGGCGTGCGCCCGCGCGGATCATGTCGTGGAAGACCGGGACGACGGAGATTTTCTGTGCGGCGGGAATGCGGGCGATAAATGCGGGCTCGACGAGGTAGATGCCGGTGAAAAGAAACTGCGGCTCCAGCTCCGGGCGCAGCGCCCTGCGGAGATCGAGGATTCGTCCGCTTTGTGTGTGGAACGTCACGTTGCGATGGTCGCCCTGCGAACGAAGAATCAGTGTCACTTCATTCCCAGCGGCGCGGTGATGTTCGATGGCGCGGGGCAGGGGAATGTCACTGAGGATGTCCCCATTATAAACGATGAACGGCCCGCCGCCGAGCAACTGGCGCGCGTTCCAGATGCCTCCGCCGGTCTCCAGGACTTCGGGCGTTTCTTCGATGAAATGGATCGGGCATCCCCGCCAGTGGCCGTCGGGAAAAAACTCCGCGTAGCGCTCCGCCCGCCAGTGCGTGTTCACGACGAATCGCTCCACGCCGGAGCCCATGAGATGGTCGAACGCCCATGTGATGAGCGGTCGGTTGCCGAGCGGGATGAGCGGCTTTGGGCGGCGATTAGTCAGCGGGCGCAGGCGCGTGCCGAGCCCTGCGCCGAGGACAAACGCAGTGTGCATCGGTTACTGCACGACTTCGTCCGGCTCCGAGCGGCGGCGGGATGGCTTCTTCGGCGGCGCATCGTCGCCGTTGTCGGACATCTCATCATCATTCGAGATTTTCTTTTTCCTCTTCTTGCGAAGCCCGCCCTCTTTCTCCTCCACCACCGGTTTAGGGAAATTCTTCAGCGCCCGGCTGATGATCGGGCCGACGTTGGTGCCTCCATGCACGGAGTCGTCGCCAGGCTTTCCCTCATACACTGCGGAGAAAGCCCACTGCGGTTTTTCCGCCGGAGCGTATCCGCCAAACCACGCGGCGACTTTCTCTTTCGCTCCCGAGCCCCATTGCGCGGTGCCGGTTTTCCCGGCGAGCGACATCGTCGAGTTCTGCGCTGCGTGCGCGGTGCCGCCGCGCCCGTTGACGACGCTGAAGAGACCCTTTCGCATTGCTTTCATCACGTCCTTGTCGATCGTGAATTGATGCCGCACGCGCACGTCGTAACCGATATTCACCTTGTCATCCACGCCCTGCACCTGAAGCACGAGCCGGGGCTGATACACCGTTCCGCCGTTCGCAATCGCCGTCATCGCCTTCGCCACTTGGAGCGGCGTCACCGTGGTCAGGCCCTGCCCGATGGAAAGGTTCGCGAGGTCGCCGAGTCCCGCCTTCCGCTTGTCCACTTTGAGGATCGTCTCCACGTCATTCAAAGTGCCCGGTTCTTCGCCATTGATAGGGATGCCTGTCTTGCTCGCGAAGCCGAGATACCGCGCGTATTCCGTGATGGGCGCAAACCCCGCCTTCATCCCCATTTTGTAAAAGTAAGTGTTGCAGCTCATCGTGAGTGCGCCGACGAAATCGTGCGAGCCAGTGTTGCGCTTTGTGTGGTCCCAGAACTTGCGGCCATCGATCGTCAGATAGGCCTCTCCGCCGAACTGATCCTCCGGGTCCACTTTGCCTTCATTCAGCGCAGCAAGCCCCGTAAAAACCTTGAACACAGAGCCCAGCGGATACGCGGCACGGAATGCACGCGGGTAAAGCGGGTTTCTGCTCTTCGGGTCGTTCAGCGCGGCAAGTTCATCTTCCGAGATGGTCGGGATCCAGGAATTCGGGTCGTAGTTCGGCATCGACGCCATCGCGACGATCTCGCCCGTGTTGCAATCCATCACCACCATCGCGCACGGCACGCGTGCAGCGGTGAGGGAGCTCTCCACTGCCTTTTGCAGTGTCATATCGATTGTGGTCACCACATTCTGGCCGGGGGTCGGCGCGACTACGACGCGCTCTTCCGACTTCCGGCCCTGTGCGTCGTACGACACGAAAAGCGCACCATTTTTCCCCGACAGTTGCTCGTTGAACGTCAGCTCCAGGCCCTCGCGTCCCTCGACTTGCGGCCACAGCAGTTCGTTGCTTTCAACATTGCCCGTCAGCCAGTTCCCCATGCGCCCCACGTATCCCACGATGTGGCCTGCCGAGCGGCCTTGCGGGTAAATGCGCTGATACACCGACTGGAGCGTCAGCCCCGGAGAATTGGCGCGTTTCACCGCCGCAAGCTCGTTCGCGTTTAGATCGATGGCCACAATCAGCGGCGTGATTGCACGGTTCTGGTAATGCTTCAGCGCACGGTCCGGCACCGTCAACGGCCGCCCCATGATCCGCGAAGCCGTCGCCACCTGGTCCGCGATAAAGCGCATCGCCTCCGCATCGCTGAACTTCGCCGGAGTCGGAAACACCACGCCGAGATTGTGCGCAACGCGATTCCTCGCCAGCGGGATCCCATTGCGGTCCGTGATCTGCCCGCGCGGCGCCGGGATGGTGAATGTGTAGCTGCGCGCAAGCTTCTGCGTCTCCCAAGTCGGCTGAATCGTCACCGGCGCGGGCGTCACCGGCTTAATCGAAGCCACCGTCGGCACCACTGGTGCAGGCGGCGCAGGCGGCGACATCACCGGCACATGCGAAGGCGCAGCGCCGATGATCGGAGGTCGCGAAATCACGACAGGCTTGCGCACCTCCGGCTCTTCCGGCTGCGTGATGCGCGACACCCCTTCCGGCGCTTGCCCCGAAAGAGGCAGCGCGAGCAGGAGTGATAGTGCGATGGTGAAGTGTCTATTGGAAGGCATGTGAAAAAGAGCGTAGCGGATTCTCGAAAGACCTCAAGAGCGCATCAAATCATCCAATCATCCGCCCCCGCCGCGCCCCGGTTCTTATCCAGAATCTTCACGCCCATCCCCTCCGCCAGCACCAGCGAGCGCGGCGGCACACTGTGCGTCAGAAACACGCTCGCCCCCACCGTCGAGCCCGCCCCGATCGTCGTATCACCGCCCATGATCGTCGCATTCGCATAAATCGTCACATCGTCATCGATCGTCGGATGCCGCTTCTGCCCCCGCAGCGTCTGCCCGCCCGCCAGCGACTTCGCGATCAGCGACACACCTTGATACAGCTTCACATGCCGCCCGATGATACTCGTCTCGCCCACCACCACGCCCGTCCCATGGTCGATAAAAAAATGGCTCCCGATATGCGCCCCCGGATGAATATCGATCCCCGTCCGGCTATGCGCCCACTCCGTCATCATTCGCGGGATAATCGGCACCTCCAGCGCATAAAGAACATGCGCACTCCGCTGCACCGCGATCGCCTCTATGAACGGATAGCTCAAAATCACCTCGTCCGTCGCACCCGCCGCCGGGTCCCCCTGAAACGCCGCCTCCACATCCGTCTTCAGCAGCTCCCGCACACGCACCAGCCCGCACAGGAAATCATGCGCCAGCTTCGTCGCCTGCGCATTCGGGCAATCCGGCTCTTTCAGCCGCAAGCTCTTGCAAATCTCCTCCGCCAGCCGCTCCGCTATACTATACACCCGATGACTCGTCACCCTCTGCAAATGCGAACTGTGAATCGGCTCCGCATCATGAAACCCCGGAAACAGAAGCTGCAACAAATCCTCGCAAATCGTCGAAATCGTCCGCTTCGAAGGAAGGTTCGCCCCATCCACATGATTGATCCCGCCGCCCGCTTCGTACGACTTCAAAATCGACTCCGTGATTTTTCCCAATTCGCTATCCATTTCCCCCACGCTACACCGCAGCCCCGCCCCACCGCAACAAACCAATCCCTGCCATCCGTCGATGGGGCGTGATTAAAAGTGGAATGGCGGGAAGCGCCCAAGGAGCGGCGACATTCCTGTCGCTGTAAATATAGCGCGAAGCGCCCAATCAGAAAGCCACGTCGGTTCCGGGAGCCGCACGAAACTGATTGGACGCTTCGCGTTGTAGGGGACAGCGACAGGAATGTCGCCG
>JAYSTZ010000357.1:0-3729 GCA_043719365.1 Verrucomicrobiaceae bacterium
ACGGCGGTGCGGGCGTTCTCGCCATCGACGACGGATGCGGTGGACGATGTGCTGACTGGCGGCGGTAGCATCGCAGTGGTGCTGCCCACATTTACCCCGCCCGGGCTGCCTGCGGGCACGACGGCGCAACTGCCCGGTGCGCTCACACGCATCTTCGACCTCATCGGCGCGATGAAGCGCGCGGCGGGCTACACGGAGGCTATCGGCACGGATATGCGCGTCATCGGCACGGAAGATACGGCGACGGTGGCGGCTCCGCGCTTTACTGCGGAAGCGGTGCAGGGCGCAGGCTGCCAATGCGCAGTGCTGAAGTTTTTCAAATACGGGCACATGGGCGTCCACATCGAAAGCCGGCGCGGGAATGGACCATGGGAGTTCCTCTCGGTGGACACGGAGAGCCCCTACATGGACGACCGTCCGCTGCTCGCCGCCGGGCAGCCCGAAGTGCGCGAGTATCGGATGCGGTTTTGGGACAAAGGCACGGCGAACGGTGATTGGACCGATGTGGTGAAGCTGACCGTCAGCCCATAAAAAAAACGCGGCCGGCGAAACGCGGAGAGCGATCTCCGCGTTTCGCAGCCGACAAAACAACCATGCCATTCGATCCTACAAAACCGACCCCTGGTTCGCCCAATTCCTCAGCGGAAATGCGGGACCAACTCAACGGGCTGAAGGCCCTCATCGATGCGGTGCCCGCAGGACCAGCGGGGCCGGCTGGTCCGCAAGGTCCGGCCTTCTCCAACATCCAAATCGGCTCGGTGACGACGGGGACGCCGGGGTCTCCGGCGGGGGCGCAGGTGAATGTGTTCGGGAGCAATGTGGAGCTTTCGTTCACGATCCCGGCGGGCGATACGGGGGCACCGGGGGAGGTGTCGAACTCGACGCTGGCCGGGGAGATTTCCGGCACGGCGCGCAATCCGAACTCGGTGGCACCGATCCCATTTACCGCGAGCAATCCGCCGACGCAGGCGGAGATTCAGGCGGTGGTGGATAAGCTGAACGAGCTGATCGGGAATTTGCAAAGGTAGTCCGCCTGCATTGGCGGCAGTCTGCGCCGGCTTCATTCGCGATTGCGTTGCTGCGCCGTAGATCTTGAATTCGCGGCACATCCCCGCGTAGCCTTCGGCGTGCAGTCAACGCTTTCCATTCTTCGGGTCCATTTCCGGGAGCATAATAAGAGCGTGATTTTTGCCTCTGCAGCCACGTTGCTTTTTGCCGTCATCGGGTGGGCTTTTGTCTATGGCGTCTCTTATTGGTTCACGGTCGCATTTCTGTCAGTGAAGGACGGGTTGCTCTTTAACGGCACGGAGCATTTCAACCGCAATTTCTTTTCCTGCGTTGCGGTGCTTTACGTGGCGACGCTGGTGGACCGATGGGTCTTTCGATATTCGCCGGAGGCCGTGGACCGGCGCCCGTTTTCGGAGACGCTCCTCGACATCGCTCTCTTTCTACCGCGCATGACCCTCTCGGTTTTCGAGAACTTCATGGTCTGGATTCATCTCTCTCATCGGCAAATGGCGCTCGCGACCCGGCTCGCAGAGATCATCCGGGAGCGGGGGCGTTATGCGCTTCATGAAATCCCCGTGCTGATTCCGACCGAAAGAGATCGCGAGAAGATCCTCTTCGCCATGCGCGCCGCACAGGTCCTCGACGTGCGCCCCTCGGATGGCGTTGCGTGGCTTTATATCGGGAGCCTCGCACCGACGGCGCTTGTGCCCGCAGTCACTGCCGCACAGGAAGTCCGCTCGATACCGGTTGCGAAAGCCGGAATCGCCCAGCCGGACGGTCCGCCGCAACAGCAATTGCCCGGAAACTTCCGAACTTAGAGTGCCTGCATCAAGTCCGCCTATTTCTTGAACATCGCGTTTGTTTTGTCGCCGGTGCTGAGGATGTAGGCGAGGAGGTCGAGGATTTCTTCCTTTTTGAGCATCATCAGCAGGCCGGGCGGCATGGGGGAAACTTTGCTGAGTTCGATGCTTTTCACTTCCTTGCGGTCCACATTCACGCGCTGGTTCGGGTCGCTCACGTCGGTGTTGATGGTCACGCTGTCGCCGCTGAGATTTACGACGACGCCGCTCAGCACATCGCCGTTGTTTTTCGTGACGATAATCGGTGCGAACTGTTCGTTGATTTCCTTGCTCGGGTTGATGATTTGATCGAGCAGGTCGTGCGGGCTGTAGCGTCCGCCTGCGCCGGTGAGGTCGGGGCCGGTCATGCCGCCGGCGTTGCCGTAGCGGTGGCAGGCAAAGCACGCCGCTGCGCCAAACATCTTGCGCCCGTTTTCAAAGCTGCGGTCTTTCAGCCCGGTCTTCGCGGCTTCGCTGAGTTCTTCGAGCGTCCACGGCGTCGGGGTGCGTCCGGCGAACATCGCGCCGACGTTTTCGATGGCGGATTTTACTTCGGCTTTCTTCGCGATGAGCTCAGCAAATTGCGCGGTTTCTTCCGCAGTGAAAGTGGCGAGCGAGTCCTTGCGGATGAAGTCGATGAAGATGGCGAAGCTGGCCCCGCCTTTGTAGTTCGCGGCCTTGAGGAACCATTCGAGCTGCGCGGTGCGGAGTTCTTTGGTCCAGCCGGTCTTGAGCATGCGGAGGCTGCGCGCGTATTCGATCTGCGGCTCCTGGCTCTCGGCCGCAGCGATGAGCGCCATGCCTTTTGCGGCGGTGTTTGGGGCCTGAAGATACGCGAGCGTTTCGGTGAGCAGCCAGTTGAGCTCGAAATTGTCGGCGGGATACGATGGGTCGAGCTTTGCGATGATCTCGGCGACTGTGGCGTCGTCGGGATTTCCAAAGCGGTGCAGCACGATCTCGGTGAGGCGGACGTAGGCGAGGCGTTGTTCGGCGGTGAGTTTTGCGAAGTCGCGTGCAAGCATCGCGGTCCACAGTTTGTCGCGCATCGCGGTATTTACGACGTGGCCCGGCTTCCGGTGCGTGGGGCAGACGCCGGTGACCCGTGTGAGTGCGAGAAGCGCTTCGAGTTGCGCGGTGGCGTTTGTCTCGGCGAGCGCGTTTTCTTCCCACTCGGCGACGGGCTGATGCTCCAGCACGGTGCGGGCGGCGGCGCGGATGAAGCGGTCTTCGCTGGCGAGGTGCGGCCATGCGAACGCGAGGGCTTTTGCGTCCTGCCTGCCGTGGAATGCTTCGAGTTGGTGCCGCAAATCGCGCAGGCCCTCCTCTTTACTAGTCGCAGTCGTGGTGCGCGGCGGAATGGGGGCCGTGGATTCGCTGCCGGTGTAGCTCACGCGATAAAGCCCCGACTGCACACGCCGTCCGCCGATGGTGAAATACATTGCGCCGTCTTTGTGGATGATCGCATCGGTGACTGGCAGCGGACCGCCCGTGACGAACTCCTCTTTCGTCGCGGTGTATGTCGAGCCGCTTTCCTTCAAGTGGACCGCGTAGATTTTCCCCCAACTCCAATCGAGCACGAAGAACGCCTCCTGATATTTCGCCGGGAACTTTGCACCGTAGCCAAACGTCGTGCCGGTCGGCGAGCCGGGGCCGATGTTCAGCGTCGCGGGGAGATTGTCGTAGTAAAATTCCGGATACTTGCCCGCACCATTGCGCCAGCCTTGCTCGGAGCCGCTCACGACGTGGTTGATGCGTGTCGGACGATACCACGACGTGTTGAAGTCATACTCCATGTCCGCGTCGTACGTGAAAAGCTCGCCGTCGCGATTGATGCCCGCGTCGAAAATATTGCGGAAGCCCGATGCGAAAATCTCGAACTTCT
>JAYSTZ010000358.1:0-1612 GCA_043719365.1 Verrucomicrobiaceae bacterium
CTTCACGGCAGGGAACGAAGGGCAGACGGTTCTCGCGGATTTTCCTGCGCTGCTCGTCGGCAGATACACGGCGGCGGGTGCCTTGGAGCAACTCGTCACTGTCGGGGAGGCGATGCGCACCGACAAAGCGAACATCCCCGGTGCCACCAGCGACGGGGCGAGCTTCAGCGACTGGCTGCCGAATGCGGGAATCACGCCTTACGACAAAGCGGCAAGAATCGTGTGGACTCCTTCTGGCATTCTCGTGAGCGGAGTCTCTGCGCTGGCCAATCAGACAGCGCCGCTCATGCTGAATTTGAACGAAGACCTCGCGCTGCGATGGTACACGACACATGAAGGTGTAAACGCGGATACGATCAGCGACTTCACTGTCACAAACGATGGGATTTTCGTTTCGGGCTTCACGAACTCCTTCGCTGTGCCGGGCACTTCGCAGGAGGGCGCGTATTTCTTGAAGCTCCCGATGGAGGGAAAGCTGGAGCTCGACGGCAGTACGGGCGGACTCACAAAGTATCTTCAGCCGAGCGTGTATAATCTCAAGGACTCCGGCTTCATTGCAGGCATTCCGAGCCCTTCGTTTGCTTACACCGGCACACATGACGTCACGCTCACACCGGCGACGCAGAGCCTCGTTGCCGCGCAATTTCCTCCCGGTGCCTATTCGCCATACAGTCTCACGTCATGGACGCCTCTGGAGCAGAATTCAGTATTCGACGAACCGTCGATCAGCACGCTCGGCGCGGATGTCGTCCACACGCACGCGGTGATCCACGGCGAGGTCAACCCAGCCCGCCGCGCCGCCACCGTGCGGTTCGAATGGGGCGAGTCGATTGCCTCGCTCACGAACTCAACGCCCTTAGTGAATTCTGGTCGTGGAGCGGTCGCGACACCATTCAGCGCGACGCTCACCGGTCTCGTCGATGGCCGCACTTATTACTACCGCGCCCGGCTCGACTACGATGGCGAAACTGTCTTCGGCGGGACGGTCAGTTTCGTCGTGCAAAACCACGCGCCTGTCGCGGAGGCCGATACGGGGATCATCGTTCCGGGTCCCGGCGCGGTGACGATCATGCCGCTTGCAAACGATACTGATCCCGATGGCGATTCGCTGACGATTACGGCGGTGGGCGTCGCCGATTTTGGAAGTGTGAGTATCAGTGTCGGCGGAAGTAGTGTCATCTACACGCCAGCTCCGGGGTTCAGCGGGGAAGATGCTTTCAGCTACACCGTCAGTGATGGTTTCGGCGGCACGGATACCGGTATTGTTCGATTCGAAGTTGGAAACGTGCGCCCCTCGTCCACCGTGTTTTCTGTTGTCGCTGCGAGCGGCGACGCGCTCCCGCCGCTGGCTAGCGGTGCTGCGTTCTCGAACAGTGCCATCACCTCATTTGGCCAGCCCGCGATCAGCGATAGTCGTGCGCTCGCGGCGATGATGCGTTTTCGCATCGGTCGCGTGACGGGCTCCGGGATTTATGTGCAGAGTCCCGATGGCGTGCGGGCAACGCTTGCGATCTCCGGAGGAGCCGTGACGGGAATGCCGGGTGTGCGGTTCCGGCAATTTTCTGACCCACTCATCAGCCCCGGCGGCACGGTGGCGTTTGGCGCGAAGATC
>JAYSTZ010000359.1:0-9031 GCA_043719365.1 Verrucomicrobiaceae bacterium
CGAGCACATCGAGTCCCACGGCTCGCACCACAGCGACTGCATCATCACGGAAAACGCCGCCGAGGCCGAGCGATTCCTCGCCGAAGTGGACAGCGCGACGGTCTATTGGAACGCCAGCACGCGCTTTACCGACGGCGGCGAATTCGGCTTCGGCGCGGAAATCGGCATCTCCACCGACAAGCTCCACGCCCGAGGCCCCATGGCGCTCGAAGAGCTCACGACCTACAAATACGTGCTTCGCGGAACGGGCCAGGTGCGGGGCTAACCCCTACGAAATCAACTGCAACGCCCGGAGCGTCGCACGGAGTTTCTCCTGCGACGCCGGCATCAGCTCGCAGAGCGGCAGACGGACATCCGCAGTCATGCGCCCCTGCCAGGCCAGCGCCTGCTTAGTCGGCGTCGGGTTGCTCTCAATAAAGAGATCGCGAAAAAGGTCCGCCAGCCGATCGTGTTGCGCCTGTGCTTCGTCCCACCGACCTGCGAGCGCCGTGCCCACGAGGTCGCTGACTTCGCGGGGAACGATGTTCGAAGCAACGCTCACCACGCCGACTGCGCCTTCTTTAATAAAGGAAACCGTAAGCCCATCGTCACCCGACAAAATCTCGAACGCCGCCGGAACAACCTTCTTTAAAGCGATCACGCGCTCCACTTTTCCGCCCGCTTCTTTGATGGCCACGATGTTCGGGCAATCGGCCGCCAAGCGCGCCACCGTCTCCACGGCAATCTCGATTCCGCAGCGCCCTGGAATGCTGTAGAGCATGATTGGAATTTTCGTCGCCTCGGAGATTGCCTTGAAGTGGCGGTAGAGCCCTTCCTGCGTCGGCTTGTTGTAATAAGGAGCCACGATCAAAGCGGCATCCGCACCGAGCTTCTCGGCGGCCACGGTGTATTCCACGGCTTCCTTGGTGCAGTTCGATCCCGTCCCGCCCATCACCTTCACGCGGCCATGCGCGACTTTCACCGCGAGTTCAATCACCCGCAGGTGTTCATCATGGTCCAGCGTCGGTGATTCACCTGTCGTTCCGACCGGGACGATGCCCGTCACACCGCCAGCGACCTGCGCTTCGATGAGGCTGGTGAAAGCCTGTTCGTCGATCTGATTATTTCGGAACGGCGTAACGAGCGCCGTAAATGTGCCTGCAAACATAGGGCTGCGGTTTGTAGAGGGCGGAGGCGCGGAGGCAAAGGGTTTTCTGGAAAACCAATCAGCGATTCTATTTTCGCACCGTGCGCAGCCAGCGTTCCGCATACGTCAGGCACAGCCAGCGCAGGACGACCGTTATGAAAGCATAGACGCTGAAATTGACCGCAACCGGTGAACCCGGACTGCCGCTCGTCGTGACCGTGCGTCCCGCCTTCAGCGCATCGGTGGCAAAATACGCGAGGCGATCGTGGGCGTTCGCATCAAGGATGCCGAGAGGGCTGATGAGCGAAAGCCACCTTCCTGTTTCCGACATTCGCCAGTTTTCATACGTGAAGTGTAAGACGACGAGCGGCGCGATCAACCATACCGCAAGAAGCGTCACTGCGGTGACGACCGCGCGCACTTTGGACTGCATCAAAAGGGCAACCAACATCGAGAACCAGATAATGAGCGATGGATAGACCGTTGCAGCGAGCGTCCCGCAGAACCAAAACTGCGCGACGCCTTGCAACGTCATATTTGCGCGCACAAAGCGGTATTCCGACCATGCCTGCGCGCCAAAGATGATGGCGAGCAGGAGCCAAAAAAGGACGCGATAGCGGGTGAGCGCGTCCACTTTCTCCTGCAATATTTCGCCCGCGCCGAGCCGCGTGGTGAGAAGAATATCAAGCGTCTGGTTCACCCGCTCATCGAGCAATGAACCAACACTCCGCGCAACGAGGACGAGCACCATCGCGGCACCGATGAACATCGCGAAGATCTGGATGCGTGGCGGACCCGAAGTTCGCGGGGGAAGCATGTAGAGCCCGACCGAAAGCAGCAGCGCCCCGAACGCAAGCGCAAGCGTGAGTCGCGCGAACCGTCCGCGACCGCCGAGGATTCCCCTGCCGGATTCGCGCCACGCCACTGGCGCATCGCCGGGAAGGTCGCGACGCGGCGGCCAGAATTTCCGCCACCAACCAACGATTCGCCCGACACGCACCGCGACGCGACGAGACGCACGCTGGGCTACGACCGGCATCATCGATCGGCGCTCGATACAGAGCCGTCCCAGCAGCAGACAAATCGCTGCGGTCGCGACAAGAAATTGGGAGTGATTCCAAACCGCGCGAACCATCGCCGAGGGCTGTGCGGCGAGGGAATTCTGCGCTTCGAGAATATGCTCAAAAGCCGCTGGCGGCCAAAGCGCGAAGGCCCATTCCTGCATCTCCGCGCCTTCCTCGGAGAACCACTGTACGATTGCTGCAAGGATGACCGGAACGGCCTGCACCGCTGCGCCGAGTGCGTAGGCCGAGAGGATCGCACCCGTCGTCGTGCGACACCACGCAGAACACAAAATCGCGATTGCACCGAAGAACAGCCACGCCGCTATGACGACGCCGATCCCCGCGCACAGCAGCGGCAACGACACGCCGCCGTAGCTCATCGTGATGGCTCCCAGCGGCAGCGCGAGAAGGAGGAGCGACGCCATCGGGAGCAGGCCGGCGAGGAATTTTTCCAAAAGGATTTTACCCGGCGACATCCCCGTGAGCAGCAGCAGCGAGAGAGACTCGCGCTCTTTCTCATACGTCAGTCCGCCCGCCATCAGCGCAGGCTGGAAGACCATCACGCTCCAGCAAAGAAACTCCACAAGGCGCGCATACAACTCACGACCGGTGCCGAGCACGGCGAAGCTGTTTCCGGCACCGCCTGCTTTTTCGATGATGCGATGCACCGTCACCAGAAACACCGCATAAAGCACCAAACCAAACACCGCCCGCGTCGTGTAAGTCCGCCGGCGCGCGGCGCATTCAGTCAGTTCGCGAGCAAAGAGAGGGAAGATCATTGGTCGCGGTAGTTCTGGAAGACCGTCGGGGCTTTCGGGAAATGCCGCCGGTAAATCACGAACTCGCTCCCCACGCGCCGCCACGCCGCGACGACTTCGTGCTCGACCGGGGAGTATGTCGCAAGGTCCGAGTAGTGCCCCCCAATTGCGGGACTGTAGCGGGTGATGAGACCGAAGTTTGTGACATCCGCCGCCCGCACCAACGTAGTCGCCGTTGCGCGTGATTCGCTCATATCGCTCGACTGAAAATCCCCCGTCCGGTCCATCATATCCGCTCCGGTCAAATGTGTGAGCCCCTCGGAACTTGCGACGCTCCATCCATCCAGAGTCTTCATGCCCGAAACCGACTGCGCGGCCTGCGCGCTCGCAGCCTGGATAGCTCGCCAGTCCAAGCCGGAGTCATCCTCCGAGTCTGGAAATGTAGTGATTCTTACGAGCGACGGCGTCCATTGCCGGAGCGTTTGCTTCAACACCATATGCTCCGAGGAAATCCATTGCGAAGTCGCAGGCGCACGTTCTTCCCAATTTTCGTCCGGTCCTTCAAACGTCTCCGGCTCAACTGGAACGGCGACGCCATCGCGGACATCATGGGTCCAGACGAAATCCGTCGATGGCAGCAATTGCTCAAACCGGACATCGCGAATGATACGCCCATCCGCGCCCACATCCACAATCCGCAGAGAACCCGAGCGGCTTTGAAAACCCACGTATCGCGAAGCAAGCCCGGACACAAACCATGCACACGCCGCGCAGGTAAGTGGAAACACCACCCACGTCAAACGACGACGACGCAGACGCCCAAGGATGATCCATTCACCCGGAGCCACCGCAAATAACAGCACCGCGAGAATACCTCCCAAGATCCGAAACGGAATCTGCCTCGGTGCATCCGGCGCAAGCGGCGCAAATCCCGCCGCAGCCCGCCCGACCCAAACTCCGCGACTGGATTCAGAAACCTGCCGCCTCCAGAACGGCCACTCCCGATTCCCCAAATCAGCCAACTCCGCTCGCTCATATCGCGTTTTCCAAAGCCCGTTGACAGCGCTCCGCCAGACAGCCCCTCCGAGATCCACGGTACTTTCCGAAGCCGCCACGACAAACATTCGTCCCAGTTCCGGCGATACGTTTGCCGTCGCAACGACTCCCCTCGCGGAAGTCACAATGAGTCTGCCGCCATCGCCCATCGAAGCACGAAAGCCGGAACCCTCGAACAGCCGCCGCAAAAACACAAGGTGCCGATCCGCCAACGCCGGAGTCGATTGATCGCCCGGAGTCAGCGCGAGATTTCCACCGGCCCGCACCCAGCGCATCAGCGCAGCAAGTTGCTTTTCATTCAATTGCGCGAAACTCCGCCCATCGAGAAACACCGCATCGTAAGCACAGAACCCCGCCGGATTTGTCGGAAACTCGGACATCGTCAACGACGTATGGCGGGTCGTGACAAAGCCCGGCATGGCTGCGAATTCAGCCGTCAATTTCGGCAACTGCCGCTCCAGCGCAAGACTCCGCTCGCGCTCAAAGCTGAACTCGCCTTGCGGAGGGCCGGAGCGCACCACACAAAGAATGAGCTCCTTCGCACCGCCAAGCTGGATGCTCCCCAGCGGAACTTTGCCGAAATCCCACGCATTCCCCTTCCCCACAAAGCGCACGCTCACATCCAGCGAATCGCCATTTGCAATCCCCGGCGGCGGCGGAAGCGTGAGCACTACGCCGCGTTTTCCCGGCGAAAGAAACATCGGCGGCGAATGCACAACGCCAAGCGAATGACCACGCCGAATCAGTGTCGCTTCGAGATACCCTTCCAACAACCCCGGCCCATCCCATTGAAAGGTCGCGGGAATCGGAATAGGCCCATTCATCCGCGGCTGAATATCCGCAGTTTCAAAGGACGCCGAAAGTCCCACAGCGCCAACATCGGCTGTGAGCAGGAGCAAAAGGACGATGATACTGCGAACAACGCTCATCGCGCCTACCCGGCTTTCGTCATTCGTCATTCCGTCATTCGTCATTTCCCTTACGCCGTCTTGCCCTCAGTCAGTTTCATAAACGCAGTCTCCATGTCCACCGCATCCGGCTGGAACATTCGGACTCGCGCGCCTGTGGCGAGGATCGCGTCGAGCAAATCCTCGGGCGACAACTCACCTTCGCGAAGTCTCACCATCAATCGGTCCGGCAATTCGTCCGCGCTCGCAACCCCCGGAATACCACGAATCGCGTCGAGCCACGGCGCAGCGGGGCCGACAAGTCCGATGTGGATCGCGCGGTCGAGCGCAAGGGTGCGGTAGATTTCCTGGAGCGGGCCGCACGCCACCACGCGGCCTTGCTCCATGATCCCGATGTGTGAGCAAAACTGCGCAAGCTCGTGGAGGATGTGGCTGCTGATGAGGATGGTTTTCCCCATCGACTGGAGCTCCTTGAGCAGTTCCCGCATCTCGATGCGAGCGCGAGGGTCGAGGCCGTTCGCCGGCTCATCCAGCAGGAGAAATTCCGGGTCGTGCAAGAGCAGACGGGCGATTCCAAGCCGCTGCTTCATACCGCGGCTGAGCCCATCGACAGGAGCATCAGCCTTCTCGGTGAGGTCAGTCAGCGCGAGAACATCAGCGACGAGCTGACGGCGCTTGATCGCCGGGATGTGATACGCGGCGGCGAAAAAATGGAGATACTCCTCCGCCGTAAGATCGTCATACACGCCGAAGAAATCCGGCATGTATCCGATCTTCCGACGCACCTCGCCCGGCTTTTTTGCAACGTCAAAACCGCACACACTCGCCGTGCCCGAGGTCGGCTTGATGAGCGTGGAGAGAACTTTGATCGTGCTCGTTTTCCCTGCTCCATTCGGCCCGATGAATCCGAAAATTGCACCGCGTGGAATGTCGAACGAGATGCTATGTACGGCCTGCGTTTTGCCGTAGCGAACTACGAGCTCCTGAATCGAGACAATGGGTTTGACGTTCATTTTAAAAAGGAGATTCGGTCCGAGCCATCACAGCCGTACTTGCCGGGCGCGAGCACGCACGCGTGGTGTAAACTGGATGGATCGGAGGTGCGAGGCACGTCTGCAAGTTGCCCTTCTTCCCGCCCACGATGCAAGCATGGGAACGTGAGACGACTGTTAATTCACCGGTCTTCTACGCGCCAAATTCCGTCCGGACAGACTCCGCCTCGAACTCTTCCAGCTCGCGCAGCCTCGCGGCCGCGGTATCGCGGACTTTTTTCACCGCATACTTTCCAAGCACCAATCGCTGCGGCGCACGGCCTTGATGGACCATTTCGACAATCACTGCCGCCGCCTTGTCCGGGTCGCCGGGTTGCCTACCGTGCATTCGCCCGAGCAACGCGGCAAACTTCCCGACAGTCGCCTCATACTCCGGCTGCACAGGCTCCACTTTTCGCAATGAACGCCCGATGAATTCCGTGCGAAACGGCCCCGGCTGCACCAGCGTGACGCGGATGCCCTGCGCCGCCACTTCCCGTCGCAGGCTTTCGCTCGCGGCTTCCATCGCAGCTTTCGCCGCACCGTAAATTGAAAATCCCGCGTAGTTCGCAATCGCTGCGGCAGCGCTAATGTTCACGATGTGTCCGCCGCCGCCTGCCCGCAAAATCGGCACCGCTGCGCGCATCACGTTGAGCGGACCGTGGAAGTTCACCGCCATGCAATCGGCGATCTCCGCGTCACTCACCTGCTCCAGCGCGCCGAGCAGACCGGCACCGGCGTTGTTCACGATCACATCGAGTCGGCCCCACGCCGCCGCCGCCTCGGACAACCTCGCCACGACTTCCTCTGGTCGCGTCACGTCGAGGGAAAGAGCGACGCAATTTGGATGCGCCGCGATGTTGGAATTGTCCCGTGCAGTGGCCACCACGCGGTCACCTGCATTGAGCGCAGCCTTCGCGATCGCCGCACCAAATCCGCTACTACATCCAGTAATGAGCCAGACTCTGGGCCCGCCATTCGAATCAATATTCATGATTCCCTTTACGTCGCGCCCTGCGCATTCGACGCAACCGAATCTCGCCTGAACACGCTAGACCCAGCGCCTGAGCACGAGGGCGGAATTGATCCCACCGAAGCCAAACGCGTTGTTCATGGCGTATTCGAATGCCGCCGGGCGACCTTCATTGGGGACGATATCGAGGTCGCACGCGGGGTCGTCCGTGCGATGGTGCAGCGTCGGCGGGAGCCACTGTTCCTGCAACGCCATGGCGCAAATTACGGTCTCCATCGCGCCGGTCGCGCCGAGCGGGTGGGCGGTGAATGGCTTTGTGCCGCTGATGGCGAGCTTGCAGGCGTGTTCGCCAAATGCACGTTTGATGCACGCGACTTCGCCCGCATCGTTGAGCTGCGTGCTGCTGGCATGGCAGTTGATGTATCCGATTTGCCACGGCGCTACATCCGCGTCGGCGAGCGCGGCCAACATGCATGCGGTGACGCTTTCGCCGTCGGGATGCGGCGAAGTCATGTGGTAGGCGTCGTTGTTCAGCGAGTATCCGCAGACCTCGGCGTAAATGTGCGCGCCGCGCGCGGTGGCGTGGTTCAGCTCTTCGAGGACGAGCGTGCATCCGCCTTCGCCCATGACGAATCCGTCGCGGGCTTTGTCAAATGGCCGGCACGCTTCGGCTGCGGGCTCGCCGGTCCAGCGGGACATCGTTTTGATGAAATCGAACGAGC
This sequence comes from Verrucomicrobiaceae bacterium, assembly GCA_043719365.1. Classification (GTDB taxonomy): domain Bacteria; phylum Verrucomicrobiota; class Verrucomicrobiia; order Chthoniobacterales; family Chthoniobacteraceae; genus SXWH01. Next base: position 7,639 of record JAYSTZ010000359.1, read on the forward strand.
TAAATGTGAGCGGGCTAAGCGGCGCTTCGGCCCCGCCAGCGAGCATGACATCGGCCCAACCGTCACGGATGTATCGGAGCGCTTCGCCCACGGAAACGACTCCACTGGCGCAAGAATTTGAGTTCGTCGTGCCAACCCCGCGGAAGCCGCATTCGATGGCGATATTTGAGTGCGCGCTGCCGCCGAAGACTTGGAGCGCGAGCGTCGGATTCACTCCGCGCGCTCCCTTTTTGAGGAACTGCCCGTGCTCGTCCTCCGCCCCGGCAATGCCGCCAAGCGCCGTGCCAAAACTGACGCCGGTGCGCGGCTGCGGTTGCCCTTTACTCCACGGCAACCGGGCGTCCTCGAGCGCGAGCAGCGCGCTCCCCACGGAAAACTGCGCGTAACGATCCAGCCGCTTCAGCCGGTGCGGGGGGAAAAAGCGCGATGGTTCCCACGATGGAATCTCCCCCACGCTGACGGCGCGGCACCCTTCCACGCTGAATGCCGCAAGCCGCGTGATACCGCTGCGCCCCTCGCGGATGCTACGCCAAAACGCATCGCGCCCGATGCCGCAGGCGGCAATCGGACCAAGGCCGGTGATGACAACACGGCGGCGAGATGGTGTGAGCGTGGAAATAGTGCGCGGTGAGATAGTGGGCTGCGAGGATTCCTTCAACTCCACAACGCGTACCCTCGTGCGAAAGTTTCAAATCAAGACAATCGTTATGGAGCGGCGCGCATCCTGCCGCCGCATTTCCAGCCGCGGAGCGCAAATCTTTGCGCCGGCACTGGCGGCCATCGGCCACAGAATTCGATTGGGCGCTGCGCGCTGCGAAGACGGCGGCAGGATGCACGCCGCTCCATGACGTTCAAACGTGAAATTATGCCACCACGATATTCACCAGACGTCCAGGGACGACGATGAGCTTCTTGATTTCCTTGCCCGCGATGGCTTCGGCGACTTTTGGCGCGGCTTTCGCGATGGCTTCGATCTCGGGCTGCGTGGCGTCTTTTTTCACCACGATCTTCTCGCGGAGCTTGCCGTTCACCTGCACGGGCATTTCGATTTCGTCCTCGATGAGCAAAGCCGGATCGTAGCCCGGCCACGGCTGGTCGGCGGCGAGGCCGACTCCGCCAATGCGCTCCCAAAGCTCTTCGGCCAAATGCGGCGCGAATGGACCGAGAATGGTGACCAGCAAGCGCACGGCTTCGCGCGACCGCGGGTTTGCCGATGTGAGCGCGTTGGTGCAGACCATCATTTGCGAGATGGCTGTGTTAAAGCTGAGCGCTTCGATGTCTTCGCTGACTTTTTTGATCGTCGCGTGGACGACCTATGCCGTCGCTTTGTCCATCGGGATGTCTTGCAGCGCGGTGGACGGCAGCCATTCGCCGTCCGCGTTTTCCTCCATGA
>JAYSTZ010000360.1:0-3720 GCA_043719365.1 Verrucomicrobiaceae bacterium
TTGGGTGCAGGGACCGGGAGATTTCCTAAGCGCAGCCTTTTCGGCAAATGAAATCACACCCCAATCCCCGATTCGGACGGGGACTGTCGATTCTCCTCAGCGCTCCACATTCCCGCGAGTGTCAGATGCGGACTTTGTTCCGCTCTTCGATCGTCTTCGGAGGACGCCCGTGAGTCAATCACCGCCGATTTCTCAGCCTGCAATTTCGCGGAGGAACCAGTCGAAACCAGGTGTCCCGCCGGTCGGGCCCGCGGCGAAGGATTCTTTGGAGGCCGACTGGAAGGCGAAGGTGCGGGCTCCGATTTTGGCTTTGCCGATCACTTCGGCGACGATGCCGAAGTCGTCGCCGCTCCCCAAGCTGCCGAGGGCTTGGCCTTTGATGACGATGCTGGCGATGGTGGAAAATTTCGTCGCCACGTCGTTGACTCCGATGGTTTTCACGTCGTCGCTGGTGCCGGTGAATGTGTCGAGACCGGGGGCGGTGCCTGCGCGGACGCTGCTGGCGAGCCATTCGCGGCCCACGGCGAGATTACCGAGCGATGCGTCGGCGTTGTTGTTGCGCCCGAGGATGATGGTGTTGCCTTCGACGTTGCCGCCGATGGTCAGTTTGCCGAGGACGAGGTCCGGGCCGCGTCCGGCGTTCGCGGTTTGGGCAAATGCCTCGATGGTGCTGCCGATGAGGTCGCCGCCGATGGCGATGCTGCCGATGCGGTGCGTGGCTTGGATGCGGCTATCGTCGCGGAGACTGCCGCCTATTTTAATAGTACCGATTCCGGCGGAGGTTTGGATGGTGCTGTCGCTGACGCTGCCGCCGACGGTGAGGTCGAGCAGACGTCCGAAGGTGTCGGAAAAGATGCCAGTGCTGCGGATGTCGGTCTTCACGGTGAGTTTGACGATGCCGTGTTCGCTATTGATCTCGTCGCCCTGCGGGGAGGTGCCGCCAAGGGTGCCGAGAGAGTGGACGGTGAGGCTGCCCACACTTGGATACTCGGCATCGGGGTTACTTACGGTCAGGCTCTGCAATTCTCCGCCCACGACAAAGGTGCCAATGTCGGAATTGCTAACAACTTCTCCGACGTTGACAAAGCCGTTGCCGCCATTGGCTCCGGGCTTGGCAGTAATGGTGACGTTGAACGGCTTGATACTTGAGTTCGGGTTGCTGGGCGCTGCGGTGAGCGTGAGTTTTTCCAAAAGCCCGCCGCCACTGGCTGCGGCGGTGATCGTAAAGTCCGTCAGCGCGAAGGTGCCGAGCGTGCGTTTCACCGTCACGAGGTCGCCGTCCACGTCGGTAAAAGTAGCGGTGTTGCCGTTCACGGCGAGGTTCACGCCGCCGAGGGCGACGGTCGGCGTGGTGGAGCCGAGTTCGCGGAGGATGAAATCGAACATCGGATTCTCCGCGCCTTCGCCGTCGAGCGTGGGTGCGGCGAAGAATGCTTCGTTCGTTCCTTTCACAAAAGCGTAGGCGCGCGTGCCGACTTTGGCTTTGCCGATGTGCTCGGCGAGCACGCCAAACATATCCGTCGTCACGCCCGCAGTGCCGAACGCTTGCCCGGCGACGGTGAAGCTGCCGATGCTGGCGAGGATGCTGGCGACATCGCGGGCGGGGTTGCTCGCCCGCGTGTCGTCGTTGGTGAAAAGGGCGTTGTCGCCCGCGCTGGAGTAAATGCCCGCGATGGCGCTGCTGGCGATCCAGTCGCCGCCGACGCTAATGCTGCCGATGCTCGCATCGGCGTTCCCGCCGTTCCCGCCTTGGCCGCCCGCGAGGATGGTGGTGTATTCGACGCTGCCTTTTACGGTGATGCTTTTGATGCCGAGGTCCACGCCTTTCGTCGGCGCGACGAGCTGGCCGAAGCCTTCGATGCGAACGGGAAAACTGTCCTTCCCTACGATGCTGCCGCCGACGCTGAGAGTGCCGAGCGGCCCGTTCGTTTTGATGGTGGTATCGCCCTCTGCGCGGATGTCGCCGCCAACTTTCACACTGCCGATGCCCGCTACGGCGAAGATGCCAACATCCTGACTAAAGGAGCCGGTGATGGAGCCGCCGATGGTCGCGGCACCGAGGCTGCCGTCCGCGTTGCTGATGCTCAATTCTCCGCGCAGGTCGCCGTTCACGGTGAGCTTGCCGAGTGCGCCTTTGATGTCCGAAAGGAGCGTGCCGCCGGAGATCTGCGTGCTGGTCCCGAGCAGGCCGATGCTTTGCACGGTGAGGGATTTGAGCGCGGGCACTGTCACATCGCCACCGATGGTGCCCGCATGGATGCGCCCAAGGTCGCCCGCGAGGGTGACTGCTGCGAGGTCCACGCCCGTCGCGTCGATGAAGCCGACGTTAACAAAGCCGTTGCCGCCGAGCGCGGTGGGCTTGGCGGTGATGGTGATGGCCGCGCCCGCGAAGCCCGCGTCGAGCGTGAGCGTCTGGAGCTGGCCGCCGCCGGCGAAGCCGGTTTTGACGCCGCTGAAGCTGGCCGGGGTGAGCGTGCCCTTGGTCGTTTTGACCGTCACGAGGTCGCCGTCCACGTCGGTGAACGTCGCGCTTTTTCCGCCGACGGCGATGGTGGGAGCGGGTAAAGCAGCCTGGCCGAAGACCACGTAGCTCGCCCCGGAGTTGAAGCCGTTCGGGTCCGCACCACGAGCACCGACGATGAGGTCATTGATCCCGTCGCCATTGATGTCGCCCGCCCCGCTCACCGAAGTGCCGGACTCGTAGTCGGCCGCGACGCCGCTGAGCTTGAAGCCGTTCGAGCCTGTGAGTCCCGAGAGCTGCACATTTGCCGCAAAGCCGCTGCTTTTCCCGAAGACCACGTAGCTCGCCCCAGAGTCGTAGCCGTTCGGGGCGGCATAGGGAGCGCCGACGATGAGGTCATCGATTCCGTCGCCATTGATGTCGCCCGCCCCGCTCACCGAAATGCCGGACCCGTCGCTAGCCGCGACGCCGCTGAGCTTAAAGCCGTTCGCGCCCGTCAGCCCCGAGAGCTGCACATTTGCCGCAAAGCCGCTGCTACTCCCGAAGACCACGTAGCTCGCCCCGGAGTGGGAGCCGTTCGGGGCGGCAGTTGGCGCGCCGATGATGATGTCATCGATCCCGTCGCCATTGATGTCCCCCGCCCCGCTCACCGAAACACCGGACTCGTCGCCTGCCGCGACGCCGCTGATCTTGAAGCCGTTTGTGCCCGTGAGCCCCGAGAGCTGCACATTCGCCGCAAAGCCGCTGCTGCTCCCGAAGACCACGTAGCTCGCCCCGGCGTTGGAGCCGTTCGGGTCAGCACCGTTAGCGCCGATGATGAGATCATCAATCCCGTCGCCATTAATGTCGCCCGCCCCGCTGACCGAATTGCCGGACTCGTCGTTGACCGCGCCGCCGCTGAGCTTGAAGCCATCCGTGCCCGTCAGCGCACCCAGCTCCACCACCGCGCCGAAAGCGGGCGCGATTCGCGCCTCCAGCAGCTCGGGTGAATGCGTGGATTTTCTCCCCAGCGGCAATGCCGTCGCGAGTTCGCGGGTTTTGAGAAATTTCTGCCAGCGGGTCGAAGGGTTCGTATTCATAAAAATTACAGTCGAAGTGTGTCGGAAAAGTGGCCGGGGTTAGCGAGGCAAATTACTGAACGTAGTGCTGGCCTACGTCTGACGAAAAAAGCCGTGAGAGGAAATTCGATGAGACCAACCGGCGGCGAAGCCTTTGGAGTGCGGCAGCCTGCTGCCGCTTTTGCAAGCCAGCCTGCTGGC
>JAYSTZ010000037.1:0-4857 GCA_043719365.1 Verrucomicrobiaceae bacterium
CCGGTAAGTAGCGTGGTGTAATTCCGCCACGGTGTGATGGCCACATCGTCGAGTGCGAGCTGTTCGCCTGCCGCCGGATTCGATGGAAAGACGAATGTCAGTCGGAACTGCGTGCTGTTCGCAGTGTTCAAGTCCGTGCGGAATGCCTCCACATTTCCCGCGCCGGCAAACTCCTTCGTCACGAATTGCCAAGAGCCGTTGCCGGTCAGCGTGCCGAGGTCCACGCGGTTGCTCGCCGATCCGCCGATTCTCTCGCCATAAAGCTGCACCGTCACGCCATTCGGAATCTTCGTGCTCAGGAGCAGCGACACATCACTCAATTGCGCCACGGTGATTGCGCCTTTCGTCCAATTGCGAATCGTCGGCCCGTTTAGGCTGAATCCCCACGGCGCACCCGTGTCCGGAGTGTCGGTGACTTCGCAGCGAAGATACCCCGGAGTGCCGTCCGCGCCCGCCGCCGGGTCTTCCACCACGCGGAATGCCATCCCTGTCACGCCGGGATCGTGAAAGAGCGTCAGCGTATTTCGCAGAGTCCCCGTCGTTGTATTGGTGCCCGCTCCCGCGCCTGTCACCGTGCGTGTGATGTCCCCGCCCACTGCCAGAGAGAATGTGTTCGGCAGGTTCTCCGAGAGCGTCTGCCCTGCGGTCTCCGAATACATGCTCACGTCATCCAGAGCGACGACATCGCCCGACACAAACGGCTGCCCCGTCACGAAGTGCATCGTCAGCTTCATCGTTTTGCTGAAGCTGCTGTTGAGCTTCGCCATGAGGGCAGGGGAATTTGCAATATCCGCCAGCGTCGCCGTGAAAGCCTCCCAGTTTCCCGTGCCGTTCAACACGCCGATGTTCGCGCGGTTCGGGACGGCAGTGGCCCCCGATCCGTTGTTCTCTTCAACGGCGAAGTGCATCTGGCGACCGACCGGCATTTTCCAACGGAAACTGAGGCGGGTATTCTGAAACTGCGCGAGCGTCGTCGATCCCGCCGTCCATTCGTTCATGATGATGCCTTTCACCCCGAAGTTCATCGACGTCACGCCCGTCGGCCACGTGTCGAACTGCCCCGCAAAAATGCCTTTCGATCCGCCCGGGCCGTTGCCCGCCGTGCCATCCTCCAGAATTGTAATGACTCCGTTGGCCGCCGTTGTCGCGCCGTAGTTCACAATCGATTCGTAGTTCGCGCTGTTGATACTGCCCGCGGTGGTTGACGATTGTGTGCCGTTCGCCGCGATGGTTCTCCTCGTGTAGCCCCCCGAAGCAGTGGCCCAGTCATAATCCGGTGCCCCGCCAATCGGCAGGCCCACAATCTGGAAGCCATCCGCACTCACCGCGTCCTGCCCGATCGCCGGATCCATCCTCAGACCAAATTGCAAATCCCCCGTCGTGCGGTAGCGAAACGACATCGTCGCTTGCGAGAGCGATGTGAGGTTCAGCGAACCCGGCGCCCACGCATTCACCATAGTTACCACCGGCGCCCGCAGCCAGGCCGCGGTCCCATTCGCTCCCGTTTGCGAAATCGTGTATCGCAAGCCCCCCGAGCCACCCAAGCCAGACGCCGCGATTTCGCCCGTCACGATGTTCAGGCTCGTCCACGTTCCCGTTGTCGTCGGGTCCGTCGCTGTCGCCAGCCAGCCGCCCGAGATCGGGACTCCCGCGCTGAAGTTCGTGTCCGTCGTTCCCGTGCGTTGACGCGTCTTCGTCGCCCCCGTTGCCGCATTGAAATCATAGAACGCCTTCGTCAACTGCACCGGCGTCGTCGAGGTGATGATTTTCAGCCCCGCGTTCAGCCGGAAATTCGAGCCGACCGTGTTATTTACCCCCTGAATCGCCAGCACATTGTTCCCCGGCAGCAGCAGCGTATTCGCAGCCCCCAGCGTGAATTCCTGCACCCCCGCTCCCGTCACCGCATTGTAGGCAGGCTGCGCCGCGTAGATAAAAGCCTTCGCCCCGCCCGTATTGGCCCGCGCCACCTCCACGCCGTTGACGAAAGCGATAAACCCGTCATCCGCCTCCACCTGCAAAGTCAGCGGCGTTGTCATCTCCGCCTGTGCTTGCGATACCGAAAAAGCCTTTCGGAAATACGCGCTCGGCGTCTTGTTCTGCATCGCCGCCTGCAAATTCGTCCCCACCGTCGTGCCCCAGCCCGCAGGCAGCGTCGCCGTCAGCCACGAAGCATCGGAAAAAACCGGATCATGCCAGGGGATTCCCGTCCCCAGCCGCGGCGAACCGTCCGCAGTCCACTGCAACAGCCGATCGCTTGACGCAGCGGCAAATTCATTGATGACGACCTGTCCGAAGGAAACGGAGCAGGCCAGTGCGAATACGAAGGAGCGGAATATCATTATGGACGAAGAGTTCTATGAACCGCCACCTTACGGATTTTCAGGATTGCGCAAAGGGATTTGCGTAACAAAGACGTGCGAAGCAGCGGAGCCCAACGAGACCCGCAACCGGATCATTCAAAAGGTGAAAAATCATTCACCGCAAACGATTCGGCGAGGAGCGCAGTCCCTTTCGTCCTTTCGAACCGCTCCAAGGAAAAAAGTGTCGAAAGCGACTGACAGCGCGCGTCCACCTTCCGCTTTGGCCGAAGAGCAGGAATCATCTCCATCAGCGAATCGCCTGGATGCAAACGCACCCGCGCCGCATCCTGGTTGCTTCGCTCACAGCGAAGTGAAAAGCCCTGATTGTTTGCATGTTCGTAATTTCTTTATGAATTCTGCTTGCGTTATTCTTGCTTCCAGTTAGAAACGTCGGTTCCGCTACGCTCTAAAAGCGTAACGGTGTGCACACTAAATTAAACAAATACGAAGCGCGCTGAACACACGAAACTGCTCTCGATTCATACAAATGCGGCATTTAAGCCCGCTTGAATCCTCTGCAATCGTGACTTTGGCCTCCGCGGCGTCCCGTAATTCCGAAATGTCTTCACACGTAATCAGTAGCTTGGCTCCAGTGGTTTATCCCGTAGGTTTCTCCGTATTATTTTGCCAAGCTTCGTGTGGTGCCTCTGTTCACAACGGGGCTTTCAATTTCTAGTCTAACCCGCTCTCGGTGCGGGTTCATTCTCTCACTGGGGGCATCGTCCTTAAACAGTAACACAATACCATCGTCTCTATGTCGGAACGCCAAAACTTCGGTAAAATCAAGGAAGGTGCTGAGCCACCAAACCTCATTGAACTCCAAACAGACTCATACAAGGAATTTCTCCAAGAAGGAATTGTTGTCGGAAAGCGCAAAGAGATCGGGCTTCAAGCCGTCTTCAGGGAGGTCTTCCCAATCAACAGCTACGACGAGAAAGTCACTCTCGACTTCGACAGCTACGAAATCGCCGAGCCCAAGATGGCGCTCCGTGAATGCATGCGCGAAGGTCAGACCTACAGCGCGCCTCTCTACGTCACCTTTAAGCTGAAGGAGGAAAAGGGCACGAAGGAAGAGAAGGTTTACATGGGCGAAATTCCGCTCATGACGCCGTCGGGCACTTTCGTCATCAATGGTGCCGAGCGCGTTGTCGTTTCCCAGCTCCACCGGTCGCCCGGTATCTGCTTTGAATCGTCGATTCATTTGAACGGCAAGACGCTTTACTCTTTCCGCATCATTCCTGACCGCGGTTCGTGGGTGGAGTTTCAGTTCGATACCAACGATTTGCTTTACGCATACCTCGACCGACGCAAACGCCGGCGGAAAATCCTGGCCACCACTTTCCTGCGTGCGCTCGGCTTCGGATCGGATGAAGAAATTCTCAAGATTTTCTATAAATTCGAAGACCTCAAGCTGTCCGAATCGCTCGACGAGGAAGAGATCGCGACGAAGGTGCTCACCGCAGACGTTCTCGACGGAGAAATCACCATCGCCCGCGCTTTCGAGCCGCTGACGAAGGCGACCATTCGCCAGATCATGGCGCTGGGCGTGAAGTCGGTGAAGGTCGTGGACACGTCGAAAGACGATTCCGTGATCAAATCGCTCAAGAAAGATCCGGCGCACGACGAGGAAGAGGCTCTGAAGGACATCTACCGCAAGTTGCGTCCTGGCGACCCACCAACCATCCCGAATGCGAAGGCATTGCTGAAGCGTCTCTTCTTCGACCCGAAGAAGTATGACCTCAGCCGCGTCGGTCGGCACAAGATCAACGTCAAACTCGATCTCAAGACAGACCTGAACGAGCGCGTGGTAACGAAGGAAGACTTCGTGGCGGCAATCAAATACGTAATCGCACTTCGCCGCAACGAAGGCATGTTGGATGATATCGATCATCTCGGCAGCCGTCGCGTCCGGACCGTGGGTGAACTTCTTGCGAACCAGTGCCGCGTAGGTCTGGCCCGCACGGAGCGCCTCGTTAAAGAGCGTATGACATTGTTTGATGCGAATGTCGAAATTATGACGCCGCAAAAGCTGATCAACCCGAAGGCGCTGTCCGCGGTCATCCGCGACTTCTTCGGTCGGTCCCAGCTTTCGCAGTTCATGGATCAGACGAACCCGCTCTCGGAACTCACGCACAAACGCCGTCTGTCGGCTCTCGGACCAGGAGGTCTGTCCCGCGATCGTGCAGGCTTCGAAGTTCGTGACGTTCACCCGTCGCACTACGGACGTATCTGCCCGATTGAGACGCCTGAAGGTCCGAACATCGGTCTGATTTCATCGCTCTCGACGTATGCTCGTATCAATGACTTCGGTTTCATCGAAACGCCGTATCGCAAGGTCGTAAAAGGCCGCGTAACGGACCAGATTGACTTTTTGACTGGCGATAAAGAAGAGCAGTTCACCGTCGCGCAGGCTAATGCGCCGATTGATGAAAAGGGCAATTTCCTACAGGAAAAAGTCAGCATCCGTTGCCGGGGCGACTTTTTGGAAATCGAGCCG
>JAYSTZ010000361.1:0-9023 GCA_043719365.1 Verrucomicrobiaceae bacterium
GCTGCCGTCTCCGCCGCCGCCCGCATTAAAGCTCGAAGCACCGCGCGTCGCGCCAGCGGTAAATGTAACGCCGGTAATTCCTCCGCCGTTCCCGCCCGCTCCATTGCTGCTGGAGCCTCCGTTTCCGCCGTTGACCGTCAGCCCGCCGTCGCTATCCACGATCTTCACAGTGGCCTTGCTCACGATACCCCCGTCGCCACCGACTCCTGCCGTGGCACCGCCGCCGTCTCCCGCAATCAGTGTAATCGGCTGAACCCGCCCGTTTTTGGAGGTGAATATGATCTCAGAAATATCGCCGCCGCGCCCGCCATTCCCCGAGGTCGAGCCGCCGCTCCCACCTGCGGCGGCGGAAATCGTCGTCGGGGATGTGGTGGCAGCCTCCAGATTGATGGTCACCTTCTTCACGAATCCACCTGCTCCGCCCGCCCCCACAGCAGCCCCGATCCCTCCCTCTCCGGACGAGATGAGTAATTGATTGAGATGGGCACCCGTCACGGTGACTCCCTCTATCGAGCCTCCCGCTCCTCCCGCTCCCCCTGCGCCCGCCTCTACAGTTACGTTTTGGGTAGCCTGTTTCATAATCACATTTTTCACCGATCCGCCCGCACCTCCGGCTCCACCTTCGCCAGCGTGGATCTCGAAGGCCGTGGTCGCAAGCGTCACACCCGTGATATCCCCGCCGGGAAGGCCCGCAGGCATTGAGAAATTCACCGCCAGCACGACGGAGCCCAACATGATATTCGTCCCCGCCGCAGCAAGCCCCGTGAATATTGTATTCACGCTCTCTCCATTCGGCGCATCGAATCCCTTGCCGATGATCACATTGGAAATGTCATCACCCGCGACGATGTTGGTCAGGACGCCGCCCGCAATCGTCATTCCCGTGATCGACGTGCGCTGAAGTGTCAGAGCGCCCGCAGAAGCGGTGAAGTTCCCCGCCGCGTCCAGCGCCGTCACGATGCTGCCGACATCGCGGCCCAGCGTGCCTTTAAAAAGGTCGCCCACCGCCAGCCCGGTAAACTCATTCGGCGAATACGCATTGTTGCTGCCCGCCGACAGGAACGCCATCGCCGAGCTTTCCGTGACGGACACGAGCGTCAAATCCGCCGCGTCCGCAACGCCGTTGTTGTTCGAGTCAAAAACGAGCTTGTCGCCTTTCGCCAGCAGCACAGCCTCCGTCGCACCGGCCACGGAAGCCGCCGCCGATTCGCGGATATCCGGCACCTCGGCCGGGTTGGAGAGATTGGTCACCCGCGCTTCAACCGAGCTGACGAGAAAGGTGGCGGGCGCAATACGCGTTTCGAGGATTTCGATATGGTTCATAGTGGATTGGAGTTTCCTGCAATCAATCAACTGCATTCGAAAAAAGCACTCGTTTTCACAACAACGCCGCGGAAAAACCGGGAGCAGAAACGGGGCCATCGGACGGGCATTCGCCACCTTTCCCAAGTCCACCTTTGGCCCTCCCCGCGCAACCTTCATTCAGTCAGCATTTCATCGCCACGACCGACGCGAAAGCTTGCGGGTGAATGATTCCACGAGAACGTGACGGAATTGTCTTAATTTTATGGGGAGGAGCGGTTCACGGGGCTGCTGGCAAGAGGAAATTCGCAAAGAAAAACTTTTCCTAAAGGTGCCCGTTATTTTCTTGGATACCCCTACAGATTGTGGTGTGATGACGACCGACGCACCACAGGACGTGTTATTCACTGTTCCGACTCTGAGAAACTCAACTTGTTGGTGTGTTCCCCACAAAGTTTTCACCAAGTTATTCACAATCCAGCCATGCCCACGATTAAACCAGTCCGCCGCGGTTCTTCCAGCCGCATTCCCGTCGCCGCATCCGCCCGGTGTCCCGCCAAAAAGACCGCACCGAAAGGCCTCAAATTTGAGTGCGTTTTCAGCAATTCCGCCATCGCCCCGTTTGATGAACTCGAATGGGAATCGCGCACGGCGGAAATCAGCGATGACTCCGGCAGGACGATCTTCAAGCAGGAGAACGTGGAAGTGCCGAAATCGTGGTCCGTTTTGGCCACGAAGATCGCTGTTTCGAAGTACTTCTACGGCGACATCGCGAATGGCACCGACCCGTACAAGGGCGGACGCGAGCGTTCGGTGAAACAACTCATCCATCGCGTCACCCGAACCATCGCGGATTGGGGTCTTGCCGACGGCTACTTCGCCGACAAGGAGACGGCGGAACTTTTCTACAACGAGCTGACTTGGTTGTGCGTGAATCAGCACGGCGCGTTTAATTCGCCCGTGTGGTTTAACTGCGGGCTTTTTCACCAGTACGGCACCGGCACCGGGCGCGGTGAAGGCAATTATTTCGTCAATCGCGACACCCGAAAAGCCGAGCGTGCGCCTACGCAATACGAATATCCGCAATGCTCCGCGTGTTTCATCCAGCGGGTGGACGACAATATGGAAAGCATCATGGGCCTCGCGCAATCGGAGGCGATGCTCTTCAAATACGGAAGCGGAAGCGGCAGCGACCTCACCCCGCTTCGCTCGACGCGCGAAAAACTCTCCGGCGGCGGAAAGCCGAGCGGTCCCCTCTCCTTCCTGAAAGTATTCGATCAAGTAGCCAACGTCGTGAAATCCGGCGGGAAAACTCGGCGCGCAGCAAAGATGAATACGCTCAAGGATTACCACCCCGACATCGAGGAATTCATCGAGGCGAAAACGAAGGAAGAGAAGAAAGCGTGGGCGCTGATTGCGCAAGGCTACGACTCGTCATTTAACGGCGAAGCGTACGGCTCGGTGATGTATCAAAACGAGAATCTGTCCGTGCGCGTGAGCGACGAATTCATGGACGCCGCGATGTCCGGCCGCGAGTGGTGGACAAAGCGCGTGACCGATGGCAAGCCTTGCGAGAAAAAGGACGCAAAGACGCTCCTGCGGAAGATCGCAGAGGGCACGTGGGTTTGCGGCGATCCGGGAATTCAGTTCGATACGACCATCGATAAATGGCACACCTGCCGCGGAACCGCGCGGCAAAACAGCACGAACCCATGCTCCGAATACCTATTCCTCGACAACACCGCGTGCAACCTCGCATCGCTGAATCTGATGAAGTTCAAAAAGGCCGACGGCGCGTTCGACGTGGATCGCTTCAAAGCCGCTGTGCGCATCTTCATCACCGCGCAGGAAATCGTCGTGGATAACGCGAGCTACCCGATCAAAGAGATTGCCGAAAACTCGCACATTTTCCGCACGCTTGGCCTCGGCTACGCCAACCTCGGCTCGCTCATCATGAGCTACGGCCTCGGCTACGACAGCGACGAAGGCCGCGCGCTCGCAGGCGCGATCACCGCCATCATGACCGGCCACGCCTACGAGCAAAGCTCCCGCATGGCGAAGGTCATGGGCGCATTCCCCGGCTACCACGACGCCCGCTGCACTGGCGTCGAAAAACCAGCGGCAAAAGACAACGTCGCAGCCATGCGCAAGGTCATCGAACTGCACCGCGACAGCGTGGACAGCATCCAGACCAGCGAGCGTTTTGGTTTCCTCAAGTCAGAGGCCCGCGAAGTCTGGGACAGTGCTCTCGCCCTCGGCAACAAGCACGGCTACCGCAACGCGCAAGTCACCGTCCTCGCGCCCACAGGAACGATCGGGTTCCTGATGGACTGCGACACGACCGGCATCGAGCCCGACATCGCGCTGGTGAAATACAAGCTGCTCGCAGGCGGCGGTGTCTTGAAGATTGTGAACCAGACCGTCCGCCCCGCCTTGCAAAACCTTGGTTACAGTCGGCTCGAAGTGGAGCGGATCGAGGCGCATATCGACCAGTGGGACACCATCGAAGACGTCACCGGCGAAAACGGGGAGCCCATCCGCTCCGGCCTGCGCGCCGAGCATCTGAAGGTCTTCGACTGCGCATTCAAGCCCGCCAGCGGAAAGCGCAGCCTGCATTATCGCGGACACATCCAGATGATGGCGGCAGCGCAACCGTTTCTCAGCGGTGCGATCTCGAAGACCGTCAACATGCCGAAAGATGCCACCATTGATGACATCATGAACACGTATATCGAGGGATGGCAGCTCGGTTTGAAGGCCATCGCGATTTACCGCGACGGCTCGAAAGGCAGCGCGCCGATCGCCACCGACAAAAAAACGCACAGCAGCAGCAACGGCGCAGTGGCCGATGTGGAAGCCATCGCCAACGAACACGAGCGCCTCGGTAGCCGCATCAGCGAACTCGAAAACGAACTCGCCGAACTCCGCGACAAAGCCGACCAGCCCTTGCGCAAGCGCATGGCCGATACGCGCGTCGCACTCACTCACAAGTTCGATATCGCCGGTCACGAAGGCTACATCACCGTCGGCATGTTTGAGGACGGCCAGCCCGGCGAGCTCTTCGTGCAGATGCAAAAAGAAGGAAGCACACTCGGCGGACTCATGGATACCATCGGCGCGCTCTCCAGCATGGCGCTGCAATACGGTGTGCCACTCGAAAGCATGGTCCGCAAATTTGCACATCAGCGTTTTGAGCCATCCGGCTTTACGAAGAACCCGGATATTCGCACTGCAAGCAGCATCACGGACTATGTGTTCCGCTGGCTGGGCTGCCAATTCATCAAGGGATACAAGGAAGCCACGAGCCCGAACAAGGCGCAGGCCGAATTGCCAATGAAAGAGCTCGCCGAGCTCGACAAAAAGGCGCTGAACCGCCCCGTTCCTGAGTTGGAACGGACTGCGGAAACCGCCATCATCGACGTCGTCTCACACGCCGGCGGCAGCGAAGGACATCCGCACATTTCACAAAATGGCAGCACCCACGCCGACCGCCTGAAAAGCGCCCTCGGTCACATGTTTATGGACACCACCTGCTCGAACTGCGGCAGCAGCAAAGTCATCCGCGCCGGAGCCTGCGGCGTCTGCACCGAATGTGGCACCAGCCAGGGCTGCTCGTAGAACTTCATACCACCCACATGAACGACAAAGACAAAGACCAGATTCGCGACGAAGACACCGGCCCGGTGCTTCCTGACTGATAGCAGTCGGCAAAGACCGTCCGTCAGATCCGGGAAGCACTCTGCAGCCAACTTCACCGACGCACGCCATCAATCACAGTGGGTCCTTCCCTTGTTTCGGGATGTACACAAAGAGTAATGGCAGCCGCCCCTTGCCCGGGAGAAGCTTCTGCCAGAAATCGCCCGCACATTACCCGGTAGAAAAGAAGCGGATCAAAACGGCCTTGGATGTGCTGTTTCATAATAAATCATTACGAATATTCGCGAGTGAGCACCGGCATTGAAACATGTGACCCTTCGCCATCGGACCGCCCGCCTTCCGGCCCAATTCCCGATACGGCGGGAGCCGCAACGCAGCCCGATGGCGTCGCCATGCCCAAAGGCGGTAACTCGAAACACGGGCGGCGGGTGCTGCTTCTAGAGGATGACGCCCGGATCAGCGAAATGCTGGCGGGAGCTGGCTGGTCAGTCAGCGTCACGAAAAGCGGTCTAGATGCGTTGAAGGAACTCATGGCGGCCGATTTCACAGCAATTCTGTGCGACATGAGTATGCCGGGAATGTCGGGAAACCTCCTGTATCGCGCCATCGAGCGAGCCCGTCCCCACCTTTGCGAAAGGTTCATTTGCATGGCGGAGCGGCCCGGCCAGGCCGGGGAGCACGGCCTTTTGAAATCGACGAACGGCCACCTTCTTCTGAAGCCGGTCGATTTGGAAGAATTGATGGACGTTCTCACTTTTGTAGAGGCACGCACACAGTTCATCGATTTTTTCGATGAGCAAGGTCGCGCGGCAAAGCAGGACGAGATCGAGTCTTCCATGGAGAGCCCGGTCGTCACGCAGACCTTGGATGGGAGGACCATCCGCGTGCAGAGAGCAGATCGCCGTCATCCGATTTCACGGACAACCGTCGGTGCATTCGCGGCGCTCCTGGTTGTAGCCGCGGCCCACCCGATCACGGTGTGGCGCGACTCGGGTATTCAGAAACGGGCAGAGGCGTTGTCGTCCGAACTCATCTCCCGCGAAGGGCAGTGGACGGAAACTTTGGCCCGGCTACAGGATGTCGAGAAGGCCCGGCAAAAATTGGCGGCCTTTGTGGCTCTAAAGGTCAAAATCCAATCGGATCGTAAATCCATCCGCTGGACCAGTGGTCTGCAAAGTGTCGCAACCGCGATTGGGCCGGACATCGAACTCCGTGCCTTTACCGCACGCGACAACCCGGAAATACAGGGAGGATTTACCTTTCGCCTGAGCGGCATTAGTTCCGGAACCGAGCCACGACTCAAGGCGGACCGATTCCGCACGAATATCGAGAACAATCTAAAGCAGACGACGAGCGCTCAAGCGGTGCAGACACGGTTTGACGACTTGGAGGAGTCTTCGCCAGCGCTGGCAAAAGCTGGGGCTCGGAGCGGCACAGTTTTCACAATTTCCGTGACTGCCGCCTCCGCAAGCTCAGGCGATGTCGAAAAGAAGGGAGAGCGATGATGAGGAATTCGACCAGGGCCAAGTTCGTATTCGCGCTCTTCGCTGCCGGAGTGATGGGCTACTCCGGATGGACGTTTATCGAGCACCGCCGATCCATGCGCCCCATCCTCGCTGGGGAACTGGCCGATCGCCTCCGGCTTGCCGAGCTTGAGAGCCAGTTGGCGGATGCCCGGAAGGAGATGGGTGGGAAGGCAGAGATTGAGCGAAAAGCAGCGTCGGCCCGCGTGGACCTGCTCCGCTGGAGCGACGGCAACGTGCCCGT
This sequence comes from Verrucomicrobiaceae bacterium, assembly GCA_043719365.1. Lineage (GTDB taxonomy): Bacteria > Verrucomicrobiota > Verrucomicrobiia > Chthoniobacterales > Chthoniobacteraceae > SXWH01. The sequence continues at coordinate 6,727 of JAYSTZ010000361.1, forward strand.
CGGCCCCTCGAAAGTTTGGTTTCCCGTCTGGCTCAAGGACCGGCTCGCGAGCATTGGCATCACTGAGTCGCAGATTCGCTTGAACACCGAAATACCGGAACCGGGACATTCGGGATTCAAGCGCTCGTTTTGGAATGTGAACCTACCCGCACAGGCCGGGCTCAGAAATATCCCGAAGCTTCTGCTGGCGCTTGAAGATATTCAGGAGCGGGAACCTCTCATCAAGTTCCTGGATTGCAACCTTCACCCCGAACCGGACGGGCATCAATCGCTGACCGGCACCTTCAACGTCGAAGCCATTGTAGAGGAATGACGCTGCGACGCTGGAGGTTTAACGCTCGACCTCGTTCCACCCCGCAAACGAGTAGCCCACTACACTCCCAATTTCGCTCACGGCTTCATCATAATGATAATCCGCGCCATGGCCGATCTTCACCTTCCGGGCAAGAATGGAGCCGAAGAGCTGCGCACCGTTGATACCGTCTTCTTTGTCCCAGTCTTTCGGTTTGAAATCCACATCCCAGTCCGGCGCGTTGATCACTCCCGTAAAATCACCGTCGGAAATCGTGAGCTTCCCGCTTCGCTTCCGCGGTGAGTATTCATCATCGACCTCCTTCTTGTTCTGGTCAGGGCTCTCGATTCCAATCAACTGAAGATCCCCCGCAAACCCGCTCTCGACGATGAATCCGCCTTTCTCATTCTTGGTGTCTTTGATCTCCACCTTTTTGCCATCCATAAAAATCCGGGCGTGCACTCCGTTGGAAAGGAACATGGTTCCGCCGTGCTCGATCTTGATGTCCTCAGTCACCCATATATCGACCCAACTCTCGGTGGCACCGACGGGGTTACTGAGGACTAGTGACTCATTTTTCTTATCCACGGCGATCTTGCCGACTTTGTAGCGGGCGGGGTTTGCGGGGTCTGCGCTGCCGAGCAATTCCATCCCTTTTGCCGCAAGTTCGGCGGCGGCGGTCGCGCTCTTTGCCTCAAACTGCGCCGCTGGACCGCCGGCCTTTGCCAGTTTTTCCGCAATCTTGAAAGTTGCAGCTAATTCCGCAGGGATTTTGCCGTCCAGTTTATCAATGTTCGCGGTCACGCTCGTCCACTGAGGGGCTAGATTTGTCGGGGTTTCCTGGCTGACATTCGTGATTTTACTCCCGAGCACGTTCTCGTGATTTTTCACATTCTTGAGAGTGCCTTTGACCACCAAATCGCCATAAATGGTAGCGTGGCCGAGGTCGAATTTTTCGAGAGGATTGGTGGGTTTGGGTTTTTTCTTCCAGCGGTTGGCGAGGACGCTGCCGCCCTTCGGAGTGCGCTTCGCGGGGTCATATTTCCCGTTGGTGGAACTGTCGGGGTAGTTCGAATTATACCCGTCGATGAAAGTCTTTCGCTGGAGCTTGAAGTTGATCTCGGCAGCCAGTCCGTAGCGGAAGACGCTCTCCGGCTTGGCGATCACCTCGATCGTGCGGGTCGCCTGCGGCACGCCCAGTCGGGCACCGCGGGTCTCGGAACCAACCGTCCGGTCCGTCACCAGACTCAACCGCCGCAACTGCGTGTCCTTTTCATCGGAAACGGCCCTGCTCAATTGAGGCAAGGGGACGATTCCGGTGGACCGGATGCGGAAAGATTGGTTCCACCGCCGCGAAGTCGAAGCCAGGGTGGCGGGCACATCGACCATCACCAGACATTGTGTCTGAACGCTCTCGCCGTTCTGCGGCGGCAGCGTCGTCACGGTCCGCAAAGTATACCCGGGAATCCAACGGCCATCGCGGTCGATGGTTTGATTCTGAGCCGGATTCCCCGCTGCGTCCACAACGGTCCATCCCGTCCAGGCGCTGTTCGGGTCGCCGATGGAAGCTGTCAACTCGGCCATCGCGCGCTCAACTCCGGATTCCGCCGCGACGAGCGCATCCCGCCATCCTGCGGCCTGATAGCTGTTTCGATGCTTGGCATTCACGGCACTTAGCGTCACTGCCGATATTGAGGCAAGCACCGCAACGGTCAGGACTGAGGCTACGAGAACTCCTCCTTTTTTTGCTTTATGAGTTTGAATCGGATACATCACTTTTATGGCGTTTGGTTTTTAGACTGGGATGCCATGACGAATGTCGTCGAAGGCAAAGGCTTTCCTGCGGAGGAGACTCGGAAGTGCGTCGTCGCGGAGGACGAGATTGTGGCGACTTGGTTCGCATCGAAAGTCACCGAGAGCGAATTCACCGCGTCGGCGATCCAGGTCACAGACGTCGTGCTCACTCCATTGTCGGTGCGGGTCAACTCGCGCGCGATGCGATTCC
>JAYSTZ010000362.1:0-23643 GCA_043719365.1 Verrucomicrobiaceae bacterium
ACATCGAGGCTTCGTTCATCACGGAGCAGGATATTCAGACGCTCGTCGAGGGTTTGCTGACGCGGATTTTCAAAGAGAGCGTCGGCGTGGATATCCCGACGCCATTCCCGCGCATGGCTTACAGCGAGGCGATGAACCGCTTTGGCAGCGACAAGCCGGACACGCGTTTCGGGATCGAGCTGACGGAACTCACGGACATTTTCACGGCGTCGCAATTCAAAGTGTTTGCCTCCGTTGCAAACGGCGGCGGCGTCATCAAGGCCATCAACGCGAAAGGCGCGGCGGCGTTGCTCTCGAAAGAGCAGCTCAAAAAGTGGGAGGAATGGGTCAAGACGGAATGCGGCGCAAAAGGGCTCGCGTATGTGAAATGGACCATTGGCGGCGAATGGGAATCGCCGATTGTGAAGTTCTTCAGCGACGCGGAAAAAGCCGCACTCGCAGAGCGCATGGGATTTGCCGAGGGCGACGTGCTCTTCTTCGGCGCTGATGCAAAACTGGAGCCCGTCTGCGAAGTGCTCGGCCGCGTGCGGATGCGCTGCGCGGAGTTGCTCGGCCTCCTGAAGGCCAACGCGGACAAGCTGAACTTCCTGTGGGTCGTTGATTTCCCGCTGCTCGCATTTTCGCCGGAGGACAATCACTGGGTCGCCGTGCATCACCCGTTCACCCGCCCGAAGGCGGAGGACGTGCCCGCGATGGAAGCCGGCGACTACGCCAAAGTGCGCGCCGTTGCTTACGATGTCGTGCTCAATGGCGTGGAACTCGGCGGCGGAAGCATCCGGATCCACGAAAAGGATTTGCAGGCAAAGTTGTTCAGCGTGCTCGGCGTAAATGCGGAAGAGCAGCAGGTGAAGTTCGGCCACATCCTGAAAGCGTTCAGCTTCGGCGCACCACCGCACGGCGGGCTCGCACTTGGCCTCGACCGGCTCGTCATGCTCATCGCCGGAGCCGACAGCATCCGCGACGTGATCGCTTTTCCAAAAAACAACCGTGGCTGCGACCTCATGACGCAATCGCCAGTGGACGTGGATTTCAAGCTCCTGCGCGAAGTTTACATTCAGAGCACCGCGAAGAAATCGTAATGAACGAGAGCGCGAGCGAAGCCTTGGACTGCGGCAGCCTGCTGGCGCTTTTCTCAGCCAGCCTGCTGGCGGTGAGTCTGTTGGCGTTCCGAAGCATGATGGCAGCGTGCGTTCGGAGCGTTTGGCTTTCCGTGTTGAGGCACGTTCGTTCTACTCAGCGCCAGCAGGCTGGCTTGCAAAAGCGGCAGCAGGCTGCCGCACTCCACGGCGCGTTGCGCTCTGCAAACACACCACTCTCTTTTCTATGAAACAAATCGGCATCGGACTCGCGGGCTTTGGCACCGTCGGCGCAGGCGTATTCAAGCACCTCGACCGCAATCGCGCACTTCTCTCAGAGCGTCTCGGCGTCGAGCTCGTGGTGAAAAAGGCAGCCGTTCGCGACTTGAAAAAGGACCGCGGCGTGAACGCGCCAGCGTCGCTTTTCACGACGAAATGGCAGGACGTTGTGGAAGACCCCGCCGTGCAAATTGTCGTCGAGTTGATGGGCGGAATTGACGAAGCACGCGCGCTGATTCTCCGCTCCATCGAGCTGGGGAAAATCGTCGTCACCGGCAACAAAGCGCTCCTCGCCGAGCATGGAAAAGAAATCTTCGACCTCGCGAGAGACAAGCAAGTGCCCGTCTTCTTCGAGGCTGCGGTGGCGGGCGGGATTCCCATCATCAAAGCCGTGCGCGAGAGCTTCGTGGGCAACCACATCAAGAGCATCCACGGCATCATCAACGGCACGACGAATTACATCCTCACGCGCATGACCGAGGCCGGGCTTGACTACGGAGCCGCCCTCGCCGAAGCGCAGGCGCAAGGCTACGCCGAGTCCGACCCGACCCTCGACGTGAACGGCTGGGACGCCGCGCACAAGGCCATCATCCTCGCATCGCTCGCGTATGGGACGTGGATTTGTCCGAGCAAAGTCTTCGTCGAGGGCATCGAGCAAGTCACCGCCCGCGACATCTGTTTTGCCAAAAAACTCGGCTACCGCATCAAGCTCCTCGGCATCATCAAAGCCGACGCCGGAGCGGAAATCGAAGTCCGAGTCCATCCCACCCTAGTCCCCGAAAAACACGTCCTAGCCAGCGTCAACGGCGTCTTCAACGCCCTGTGCGTCCACGGCGACGTCGTCGGCGAAACGCTGTTCTACGGACGCGGCGCAGGTCAGGATGCGACCGCCAGCGCCGTCATCGCCGACCTCGCCGAAGCCGCCACCGCGCTCGACGTTCGCCGCCGCGACTGCGGCTTCATGCCCCACGGCCTCTACGGCGACTGCAAACCGCTCGACGCAATCACCTGCCAATATTACCTCCGCGTCCCCGTGGACGACAAACCGGGCGTCCTCTCCAAAGTCGCCGGAGTCCTCGGCACCGCGAACATCGGCATCAGCTCTATGATCCAGCCCGAGAGCGACGGCGCGCAAGCCGAGCTCATCCTCATGCTTCACGACGCCACCCACGCTCAAGTCCGAGAAGCCATCACCCGCATCCAAGCCCTAGCCTGCGTCATCGGCGAGCCACGGCTGCTGCGGGTGGAGAATTTTGGCTAAACTCGGGGAAGGACTACCACTGGCAGTATCTCCCCTGTTTCCATCACAACGCATATATTGTGGTCGCTCCATCCATCACCACCGGATGTGGTAGTGGTTCCAATTACCGATTTCCTACCAAAATCTACCAAATTGGTAGTTGGCGTTTGCTTTCTCACCAAGACTCAGCGAATTGGTAATTCGCCATGCGCATTCCTGAAATACCGCCACCATTCCACGGACTCCTCTCTTCGCTCAAAGAGACGAAGTTGCTCGCCGCCGTGCTGGGCACACTTACCGAGCGCGTGGGAAGTAGTCGCTATTTTCATTGGGACGAGCTGAAGCATCGCAAAGGCCCTGAAGGATTTTCGCGTGAGCAGTGGTGGCTCGCCCTGAAGCTGCGCCGCCTCGGGATTCAGCAGCAGTTCGTCCCGTTGCAGGATAAAAAAGGGGCCCGATTCAGTTTTTCCACGCCCGATGTTGTCGCTGAGCTTTTGCACCACATCGATCGAGACGGCGGTACAATGATCCAGATGCCAGCGCAGGTGACAAACCCCGTCCAGCGCGACCGTTACTTGGTGCGCTCGCTGATGGAGGAAGCCATCACTTCGAGCCAACTCGAAGGTGCAGCGACGACCCGCGAAGTCGCGAAAAAAATGCTCGCCGAAGGGCGTGCTCCCCGCGACCGGAGCGAGCGGATGATTCTCAATAACTTCAACACGATGCGCCGCATCATCGAATGGAAAGACCGTCCGCTCACGTCGGAGTTACTTATGGAAATTCACCGCCAACTCTCCGAAGATGCGCTCGACGTGAAAGATGGTGCCGGGCGCTTTCGTCGCTCCGATGAATCTATTGAGATTTCCGATATTGAAGGCACCGTCTTTCACGTCCCGCCCGATGCTAAGGAACTGGAAAAGCGGGTGACAGCGATGTGCGCCTTTGCAAACGGAGAAACGCACAGTGGCTTTGTTCATCCCGTATTGCGCGGTATCGTTCTCCATTTCTGGCTTGCTTACGATCACCCATTTGTGGACGGCAACGGACGCACGGCGCGGGTACTCTTTTACTGGCAAATGCTCCGCGCGGGTTACTGGCTGTTTGAGTTTGTCTCGATCTCGCAATTTTTGCGCAAGTCGCCGGGGAAATACGGGCTCGCATTTCTCCACACCGAGACAGACGACAACGACCTCACGTATTTCATCATTCATCAAGCAGGCGTCATCCGCGAAGCGCTCCAAGAACTGCACGACTATGTAGCCGAAAAATCGACCGACCTGACGGTCTGCACGCAGCTCCTCCGCAAATTCCCTGGGCTGAATCACCGCCAACAATCAATCATTAGCCACGCAATTCGGAACCCAGGTTTCCAATATAGTGTCGCCGGGCACATGACGAGCCACCGCACCGCCTACGACACCGCGCGAAACGACCTACTTACGCTTGCTGAATACGGATTACTCGATCAGGCAAAGGTCGGAAAAGCACACAGTTTTTCCGCGCCTCTCGATCTGAAGAAACGACTATCCAAAGGACCTGAGTAGCGAACATTAGGGAGCACTATTTGACAGACTAAAATGCGTACCTCATCCAAGAAAAGAACCTTGCGGCACTTCAGCGAGATGGTATCCGTTTTGCAGTCGAATCTTAATCCTCTGAAACCGAACGCCAACGCAGTCCCGCAAGCCTCCGCCTTCATGCGCGAAATGTGGGCGGCTGAAGCCGAGCATCCGGTCTTCGCAGGAAGCCTACAAAACTGCACCTGTTGGTTTGCTTTCATAATGTATTAGTTGACGTGAAATCAGATATCTTTCAATCTGTCACAAAAATCTCGCCACCGCATCATGAGGCAATGCTCAGCGTAAGCGCGATGGAACAAGCCCTTGGAATTGACGTCGCATTCTATTTTCGGAAGCGTGATGGGCGCTTGGAGTAAGCAGACCTTCGAAGCCCAGACCGCTTTGAGCGATTCCGATGTCCGCTTCTGACGACAGAGCTAGACAAACAGGATTATCTGCTTGAAAGCGATGAAAATATTCGAGCGTGCCTATACAATCATCCACTTGAGGTCCGCAGCGAGGGCGCAGCACAATTCCTTGTGGCACTTGAGCGCGGAAATGCCGATTTTAAGCCAACCGTGTCTCACCGAACTCAAAGACCCTAGCATGCGACAAAAAGCAACAGAATCCCTGCTCACGGCGGGCGGCGAGATTTCGGAAAAACCCTACATCCGAAACGCCTCGGCGTTAATCACCGTCAGTCCTGCGATGCGCTGGAACTCTCCCGCATTCAGCGTCGCAAGGCGATGTCCGTGATGCACGGCTACGGCAGCGATGAGCAAATCGTGCGCACCGATACGATTCCCGGCTTGCTCAAGGTCGGCCCATATCTGTGCGTGAGTGTCCGCCTCTACAGCCGTGAAAGGCAGGATTGGGTAGCGTTCAATCCCCGCAATAAAGCGTCCGCGCCGCTGCCGCTGCTCCTCATTCTTTGCCCGATGCAGTCCGTGCCGGAGTTCGGACAAAGTGATTGCGGTCAAAAACTGAGGCTCATCAATCAGTGTTCGCTGAAACCCGACCCAATCAAACCGCCCTCGCTCAGCGGCAATGAGCACCGATGAATCAAAGACTACTCCCATGCCAGCGGCTTGGGCGGTTGGTTCATCATGCGACGCCCCTCTTCAACATCCCGGCCAAAAGCCTCCGCTTCATCAGGCGAAAGGTGCTCCATTTCCTGCCAAAGCCGGATCGCATCCCTCCCGGTAAAAGCTCCCGCTCGCTCCTTACGCTGACGCGAAGTAACCACATACCCCTCCAATTCCCGCAGTTCAGGAAGAGGCAATGCGGATACAGCGGCTTCGATTTCGGCAAGCGTGCTCATGGCGTGGAACGTAGCACGCGCTAGCGGTGGGATTCAAGCGCCGCAATCATTAAAATTTGGGGCAGACGCCACGAGCCGTTCCGAGCGCATCCGCAGCAGCGAAAAAAGCTCCGCCATTTCCACAAGTTCCTCCGCCTCAGTCCGCTCTACATATGTGAGGGCTTGCCCATCGTCCTGCTGGCCTAGCTCAGGAGCGGGCGACAAAAGCGACAGAACCGCGCTTTCACAATCCTCGTAGTCCACTGAATTGACGCTCCGCAGGGCTTCGGCCATTTTGTAGGTATGACGACGATTCTTTCTGCAAATGGTTTACTGGAAATTCCTGAGGAATTCCGCAAGACCGATGGCCTCAAGAAGGGCCAGCGATGCGACATTGAGCGCGTAGGGCATGGGGACTATCGGGTGCAGGTGACTAATGGGGAATCTTCGCCGAAGGAATCGTGGATGAACATTCTCCGAGAATGTCCGGTGAAGGATTGGTGGAAACCGCTGGATCACTCGAACTTACTCATCACACGGGATAACACACGGCTTTATGACGAGGAAGCCGACGCATGACGTATCTTGCTGATGTGAATGTGATTTGCGAGCCGAGCAAATTGCGTCCGAACGAGCGCGTGTTGCAGTGGCTGGATGAGCATGAAGCGGTGACAACGGTGGACCCGATCGTGATGGGTGAGATATGGCGAGGGATTTTGATGCTCCCGCACGCGCGAAAACGTGATGGGTTGATGGAGTGGTTCGAGCGTCTCCGGCGGAATATTCCCTGCACCGCGTGGACGATGGCAACCGCGCTCGGCTGGGCGGGGTGTGAACGGTGGGGACAAACTGATTGTCGAAAATTCTTTTCGCGCGGGATGGCATAAAGATGGAGGGCATAAAAAATTTTCTGCCCATCATCTTTATGCCATTTCTGCATCGGACCGGAGGGACTCACCCGCATCATCGGCAAGCGACGTTTGCTGCGGGCGGAAAAATTTCCGAAGGCTACTTCTGCTTCTCGATGAAACGCTCCCGGAGCTTCTTGTAGAGCGCTTGATCTTCCGTGCTCATTCGCCCAGCTTGTCTCTCGAAGTCGCCAAGTCGCAGGTAGCAATCCAGCCAGTGCGCTCTCGCGGCGTCGGCGCGGCCGAGTGCGTCTTCCGTCTCCGCGATTCTGCGGTATGCGTGGGCGACAAAGCGAATGGCGAGGAGGGAATCCGGCTTTGCTTCCAATGCTTTTTTTCGGAGCTCCAGCGCGCGGACGAAGATTGGGAGCGCATCGGCCCGGTCGCCGAAAGCGTCCCGTTTTGACAGAAAGTCGCCGAGCTTTGTCAGCGCGTCGGCGAATGCCCGGCGGACGGTTGCGTTGTCCGGATTTTTCTCCAACCAGGTCTCACACTCTTTGGCGGCACGCTCGTAGTATTCCGGCGGGAAATTCTGGTCGCCGGTGAGCCCGCGCCGCGCGAAGTAATCGCCGAGATTGTGCAGCACGCGGACCAAATTCAACAGCGCCTCGTCGGAGCCGGGCTTCAAGGCAACGAGACGTTCTGCAAAAGACAAGCTGCGTTGCAATGCGTCTTGCGCCTCGTTGAAATCCGCTGCTACGTGCCGCTGGATGAGCGCATTCCCCAGTTGCTCCAGGCTGAGGCACGCTGCTTTTAGGGCTCCCTCATCGTCGCCCCATGGTGCCAGCGACGACTCGGCAAATTGCACCGCCTTCCTTGCTAAATCGATCGCCTGCTCGCGTTCCGCAACGGTTCCGCGATCGGTCAACTGCATCGATGCGGTGGTCAGACACATCGCATGAACGACGATCGACGACGCCTTCTTCGGCTCCAACTTCACCGCTTCGCCGGAAGCCTCGACACTCCGCAAGAGCGCCTGGATGGCCGCAGGCCGCGAGTCGGGATTGCGGAGGGAATCGAGATAAGCGCCGAGGCCGAGGCAGGCTTTCGCCAGCACTTGAAAAGCCAGTAGCGATTCCGGATTGTTCCGCAGAGTCGATTCCGCCATCGCAACGTCGGCTTCATAACGCTCACGCTCCCTGTCCGGAGAAAGCTCAGTCGGGACAAAAACAGGGGCGCTTTGCGACTGCTTGCGGGCAACCCACCAATACGTACCCGCAGCCAGCAACAGCGGCGCAAGCACGTAAGTGACCGCCGGAATCATGGCTCGTATGGATGCAGGCAGGAAGCGGTGCTTCATCAAAAGCACCAGTCTCTCACTGGCCGCTTTGCACGCACAGAAAAAACGAACCGGATTTGCTGACTTCCCACGCCACGACGCTTGCGACCAGTCACCACTCACGAGTCACGGTTCACCCAGCCTCAGCGCTTCACCGGCGTGCTCGGGAGCGTGGAAACGCCCAACGCGAACGGCTTGTAATCCGTCGGCGGATAAAAGCACGCCACCGCCTGCACCGCGCTGCTTTCGCGGTCCACCGGGTCCGCCGCATTCGGGTTCCCATCGCCGCCGCGCGTCGCCAGCATCAGGCTCAGATGCCCGCCCGCGCTGCCACCCGTCACGCCGAGCTTCATCGGGTCCACCCCATACTTCGCGGCATTCGCCCGGATGAACCGCACCGCGCGACTCAAGTCCGCCACAATCTCCTCCACCTGAAGCCGCGGTTGCTATCCATGCACGACGACAAACGTCGTATAGCCCGACTTGCTCCACCCGCGCCCCCGCTCCTTTGCGGTGAAGTAGGTCCGGGCGGACATTGCCCAAACGCTTTGCTTCTGAAAGCTTCCGTCCCCGTGAAGAGACACCCAGTTTATTTAACGGCGAACGATCCGCGATGGGCAGTCGATTACGAACGCGAATCAGCGGCGGTGGCGGACGCGATGGGTGATGCTTTTGCGGCGATACACCATATCGGAAGCACGGCGATTCCGGGCATTTGCGCGAAGCCGGTGATCGATATGCTCGCGGTGGTTCGCAATGTCGAAGCACTTGATGCGCGAAGCGCACAAGTCGAGGCTCTGGGATATGAAGTGATGGGAGAATTCGGAATTCCCGGCCGCCGATATTTCCGAAAGGACGACGCGCTCGGAAATCGCACTCATCAAATCCACGCGTTCGCTGCCGGCTCTCCGCAGATTGCGCGTCATATCGCGTTTCGGGACTTTCTGCGTGCGCATCCCGGATACGCCGAGGAGTACGACGCGCTCAAACAGCGACTCGCCGCGCAGTTCCCGTCGGACATCTCCGCCTACACGGACGGCAAGGACGAGTTCATCGCGAGAGTGGACGCGCTCGCTTCGGAGTGGCAATCATCCGCGAACGCAAATGACGAGTGACCAAAACACATGATTCCCACCCAGCTCATACTTGCTGCTCTTTCTTCCGGAACCACCAGTGGATTGCTCACGCTGGCGATGGTCCTGATTTTGTTTGCGTTGAGCCGGACCCCGACTGAAACGGCCGGGGCTGCATCCAATGATAATGAGTGCCTCGCGTGCGGTGCAGCATTCCCGGATATTTCACCCTTCTTTTCGCGCTGGTAAACTGGCCGACGCGGGGGCGGTCCGGGGATGATGCGGGATCCGCTTCAATCGTGTAAATACGGGCTCCAGAATTCCTTCGGCACCACGTTCTGAAAACGTTTTACCGTGGAGTCCGGCACTTTCGGAAACGAGTCGATCAACGGGATACCGATTTCGTTCCCCGCAGAGTCGAGGCATTCACCTTTGAGGCAACTTTCCTGGAGCGGTGTTCCATCGTGAAAGTAAACCGCGATATCCTTCGCCGCTACCGAACTCCCGCCAGCCTTGCAGTACTCAATCGCATACTGATCGACCGCTGCATCAACCATTCTCAAGTCCTGATACACCTTCTCAGCGAGCTGTTTTTCAGCATTTACCGGAGCAACGGCTTTCTCTGCATTGCAGGCGGTGATTGCGAATACTGTGACTAAGAGAGCAGCGATCGTTTTCATGGTTGTTTCAGTTCCTTGCACGAAAGGTGCCAATAAAGCGGTGCCGCGCCACGGCCTCAATCACTATCGATACAAAAGGCATCACGATTCCTCCGATTGCTGTTCGAGCGCCGGGACTGGCCGCTGAAGGTGCGCCTCCGGCCCAACGAGAGGGGTTCACGACAGACCGAGGGGTGTGACCGCTGCGTGATGTAGCGCGGAGCGCACAAGGAGCGGCGACATTCTTGTCGCCGTCTTAAACACGCGCGAAGCGCCCAATCAGACCCGTGCGGCTGTGGGAAACTGCACGGTCCACCGATTAGGCGCTTCGCGCTATAGGGACGGCGACAGGAATGTCGCCGCTCCTTGTCGCTGTCGCGATTTACATCACCATGCGGTCACACCCCAGACCGAGTTTGGGTCGGGGGAGGTGTAGGTACGTGCTTTCAGGATAACGTTAGCGTCTTGATGAGAGCACGAGTGTCGGAGAGGTCAGCGAATAACGCCCAAAGCAGAAGGGTCGCCATGATCAGACTCAGGCGGCTCCGGCGAGTTCGCGGGCTTTGGCTTTCGCCGTGCCATCGTGGTCGGCCTTGGCGTATGCGCCGAAATCGTTGAACCACCATTTCTTTGCCCAGCGATACATCCAGTGCCTCTCCGGGATTTCCTGGCCGGGCAGCCATTGGGAAAAGCGCGGCGTCATCGCCTCCAGCTCGGCCATCGCGGTACCACGAATCGTGGTGTCGCGCGCGCCGTGTTTGAGGACGATCTCTTTCACCAAATCGGGCCGCTCCAATACGACGCAGCCGCGCGTGTGTTCGGCGCTGAGTTCGCGGAAGTCTTTCAAGAAAGCGGAGTCGCGCATCGTGGCGTAGATGCCCCGCGAGTCGCTGATATTCTCCGTGGCAAACTGGATGATCGGGCACGGTTCGATGTCTCCTTTCGGCCCGACGTGATGCGAGATGCCGGTGCTCATCGGGCACAGCGCCTTGCCGTCGCCGGCGTAGTACGCATCGACGATCCCGATGGGCATCTTCGTACGCATCTCGACTACGAAGCGGCGGACTTGCACGAGCTGCTCGGGCGAGAGCGCGAGCTGCGCGTTCATCTTCGGCCCGACCGGACGGAAGGTGTGAAACCATACGTAATGCGCGCCAAAGTCGATGAGCTCTTGCAGCCACTGCTCGGTGCAGAGGTCGCCGATATTCGTCTGGCACACGCTCGTCGCGACGCCGGTGAGGAGCTTCTCTTTTAAACAAGCGCGCAGTCCGCGCAGGGTGCGCTCGAAGACTTGCTTGTTGCCACGCCGCTCGTCGCTGACGACCTCGCGCCCTTCGATGCTGATGAGCGGCGTGACGTTGCCAAGCTCGCGGAGGCGGCGTGCGATTTTCTCGGTGATGAACTGGCCGTTTGTGAAAACCTGAAAATAGCAGTCCGGATGCGCCGCGAACAGGTCGAGCAACTCAGGGTGCATGAACGGCTCGCCGCCGAGGATTCCGAAGAACGCGTTGCCGTGCGCCTTCGCGTCGTTGATGGTGCGGTTCAGCGTCTCAAGGTCGATGGCGACGCGATCTGCGGCGACATCGACCCAGCAGCCCTGGCAGCGCAGGTTGCAGGAATTGAGGATCGAAATGTAGAGAAACGGCGGGAAGAATTCTCCGTGCTGGATGCGCTTTTTGAAAAGCTGGATCGACCGGATTCCCTTGTAGCCGAAATTCCAAAGGAACTTCCCGAGGCAGCGCGGGTCGGTGGTCTGCAAGATACGAAGCGCAAGTGATGGAAACATGTGTAAGCGGTCTATATCGCCTGCCGGGAGTTGCAAGCCGGGTGTGTGTCATCGGCTGAGCACCATCTCTATGGAACTCTCGAAAAATCCGCCGCGTTGAATCGACAACGGCGGTGCGGGAAGGCGCGTCGCCCGTTTGCAAACAGACTCCAGCGATTCGTCCACGATACTGCTGCCGCTCGATTTCGACACGCGCGCAAACGCAACGGTCCCATCGGCGGCGACGCGGAACCGGATGACACCGACTTGTGCGCCCGCGTTGCCGTCTTCGCCAACGACCGGCTGGTTCCACAGTCCGTCAAAGTGCGCCTGGATGAGATTGCCGTAGCTCTTCATCGCTTCGGCAATGACGACGCTGGAGCCCGTGCCGTTGGCGGCACCGGGGCCGGCCTTGGTGCCGTTCTGCGGAGCGGCAGCATTCGCGGTGGCCGTGGTTTCGCGTGGCGCGCTCGGGCGACTGGTTTCTTTTCGCGGAGTCGGGCGCGGCGTGGTCTTGGCGGTCGTCTTTCCTGGTGTCGGCGTTGCCGTGGGTTTGGGACGCGGAGTCGCAGGCTTCGGCGTCGTTGGTTTTGGCGTTGCAGGTTTTGGAGTTGGAGCGGGCGTTGGCGTTGGCGTTGGTTCCGCAAAATCGCTCGGCGCTTTTGGCTCCTCCGGCGGCGTCGGGTCCGGGGGGGTGGGCTGCGGAGGCTCTTCGGGTTTTACCTCCGGCTCTGCTGATTCTTCTGCGGGAACAGCTCCGCCATCGAGCCAGGTGATTTGCTCCACCACACGCGGCGGAAACAGCCACCGGGAGAGCGCGAGACCTCCGAAAATGACGATGACATGGATGACCACAACGACCGCGAACGTCGGCCAGAAGCGTTCCTCTTTATCTGCATCGGGCGCCAGCGGATCGAGAAACATGGTACTCTATTCCGCTTTCGGGTTGTTCGCGATGCCGACCTTCCGCACTCCGGCCCGTTTCACGGTCTCCATCACGTCGATGAGCTTCTGCACAGCGTTCTCGCCGTGAGGGCGGATGAGCACGGCGGTCTGCGGGTCCATCGCGACGGCGGCAGCGAGCGTGGATTCCACGTCATCAGACGTGACTGCGTTTCCGCTCATCGCGAGCTGCCCATCGGCGCGAATGGAGATCGCGTAAACCTTGTCCAGATTCGCCGGAGTGCCCTGCGGATCGCCGCTTGGCAGGACGAGGTCAGTGCTGTTTTCAATAAGCGGCGTGGTGATCATGAAAATGATCAGAAGCACAAACGCGAGATCCAGCAGCGGCGTGACGTTGAGTTCGCCCACCGTCGTAAGCTGGTTCCGTTCGGAAAACTTGCGCCTCATACGACGGGCTCCCTGCGGGTCATGTGATGGTCCACGTAACGATGCTCAAACACGCTCGCCAGTTCGGCGGAAAAAAGCTCCAGTTCCACAACCATGCCGCGCATCGTGCTGACGAGATAGTTGAGCCCAAACATTGCAGGGATCGCCACTAGGAGGCCCATGACCGTCGTGATGAGCGCCGCCGAAACACCCGGAGCCATCGCAGCAAGGTTCGCTTTTCCCGCCTGCGCGACATCGCCGAAAGTCTCCATCACGCCCCACACGGTGCCGAGCAAACCGAGAAACGGCGCACCGCTCACCACCGTGGAAAGCAGCACCATTCGGGCTTCCAGCTTCAGCGCGCTCTCGCCCACGGAACGCTCCATC
Source organism: Verrucomicrobiaceae bacterium (assembly GCA_043719365.1). Taxonomy (GTDB): domain Bacteria; phylum Verrucomicrobiota; class Verrucomicrobiia; order Chthoniobacterales; family Chthoniobacteraceae; genus SXWH01. The sequence continues at coordinate 12,855 of JAYSTZ010000362.1, forward strand.
GCCGTCTTCACCACGCCCATTTGCGCCGGCGAAATCGGCGGGGCCGTCTCCAATCGTGCAGCAAACGTATCGTCCACTTCTGCCGAGCCGAGCATCTGCAAGCACAACTCTTCGCATCCATCCTGATACACGGCAAACACCGGAGTCCCCCGAAAAAGCTCCTGTGCTTCGTAGAGGCTCAGCGGCTGACGATTGCCACGAAACGCCTGCAGAAAATCCTCCCGCCGCGCCTGCGCACGCCTGAGCTGGCGGAACTTCGTCCACATCACGGTCCATGATAGCATCGATGCGAGAAAGAGCGAAAGCAGCACGAGTTTTCCCGGCAACGTGCAGTTATCAAACGCGTAAATCAGTCCACCGCTTTGGTCGGCGGCGAGGATGTTAAAAGGCGAATGCTGCATCTAAGTGAGTCTTTAGCAGGTGCTCTGCGGGACGCAAAGTCATGTTCACAACAGCGTTGAAATATTTCGGAAATGAGAACCAAAGAATCTCCACACCCACGAGCGCTCTGTCATTCTTGACTTCAGGGATTCGTGGTATGATCTCAGTGTGAATGGTGATTCGTGATTCGTGATTTGTCGCAAGCGGTTGGGCGTGGTTTTGACGCTTGCGACAAATCACGAATCACCATTCACAAATCACAGCCGAGAAACACGGCGGCATACTATCGTCTGACGACTAACAAAGCACTGGCCTCCTACAGCCCGAGCATCTCTCGCTGCCACGGCATGAGTCGGGGGAGCGTTTCTTCGGGGCGGAATGCGAGGCCTTCGAGCGTGGCTTTTGCGGAGATGAGAGATGGATCGAGATTCAGCTCCGCTGCGCGTGAGTCGCGGATTTTCTTGAGCTCGAGAAAGCGCTGGAATTGTTCCTGCGACGGCCGGTTGCGGGCGACACGAACGACTTTCGGCCAGTCGGCCTCCGGGCACACGATTCCTTTGTGCGCAGCGATGAAGAAGCGTTGCGCCCGTGGGCCGCGGATGTGCTTGAATTCGACTCGCTCGCCCGCGTGGATGCGCTCGGCGGCTTTGATGAGCATTTCGCTGTGGAGGATGTGGAATGTCGGCTTGTCCACCCGTTTCGCCTCGTCCTCGCGCCAGTGCCAAAGCTCGCGGAAAATCGCGGCTGCACGGCCACGGAGCAGTCCGCTGCCGGAGATACGCCAGATCTGGTCGGGGTCATGTTCGCGGTCCACTTCCGAGGCACGGATTGCACGCTCACAACATTGATCGAACCATGCGCGGCGGCCCATTCGATCGAGGTCTGCACTAAGGAGATCGCGGAGCGCACCGAGATGCCGCGTGTCGTTCACCGCGTATTCCATCATCTGTGGAGAAAGCGGGCGACGCGCCCAATTTGCCTTTTGCGAAGCCTTGGCGATGGGAATTTTAAAGAGCTTCTCCATCAGCGCAGCGTAGCTGAATTCCTGCACGCCGGTGAGGCGCGCGGCGAGCATCGTGTCGAAAATGCGGGTCGGCGGCGGACATCCAGCGCGACGCAGGAGCCTCAGATCGTAGTCGGCTCCATGAAAGATGAGCTCTTTTCCCGCCCATGAATTCCAAAGCGGAGCGAGGTCCATCGGTGCGAGCGGGTCGATAAGGAAATCGAGCCCTGGAACCGTGATTTGAATGAGACAGAGCTTTTCAAAGTAGCAGTGCAGGGAATCCGCCTCAGTATCCACCGCGATGCGCTCATGCGGCTCAAAATGCGGGAGCACTTCATTGAGCCCCTCGCTCGTATCCGTCAGTGGGATCTGCGGTGCGCTGCTCACTCCATTCTCATGCTCCGGGTCGTTCAGCCTCGCAACCCTCCCATCAAGAGTTGCGCGTTGGATTGGGTCGCCTTTAGGGCATGGATCAAAACTTCGGTCGCCTCAAGCGGCGGCAGCGCAGAGAGCTGCCGGCGGAGGACGGTGATGCGATTGAACTCATCCGGATGGTAGAGCAACTCATCACGCCGCGTGGCGCTTTGCAAAAGGTCGATAGCCGGGAACACACGCCGGTCACTGAGGAAGCGGTCAAGCTTCACCTCCATGTTGCCGGTGCCTTTGTATTCCTCGAAAATAATGTCGTCCGCCTTGCTGTGCGTCTCCACCAGAGCGGTGGCGAGAATCGTGAGACTTCCCGCTTCCTCTGTGTTGCGCGCGCTGCCGAAAAACTTCTTCGGCTTCACCAGCGCCTTTGTGTCGAGGCCGCCCGTCATGATGCGCCCGCCGCCTGGGCGCGCGTTGTTGTAGCCGCGCGAGAGACGTGTGATGGAGTCGAGGAAAATGAGGACGTGCTTCCCCTGCTCCACAAGCCGTTTTGCGCGATCCGCAAGGATTTCGCAGACCTGGATGTGGCGCGTGCTGGGCTCGTCAAATGTCGAGGCATAGACCTCCGCACCTTTCACGCTGCGCTGGAGGTCAGTCACTTCCTCGGGGCGCTCGTCCACGAGGAGGAGCATCACGTGCAACCCTGGATTATTCGCCAGAGCAGCGATCGCGAGTTCCTTCAAAAGGATCGTCTTTCCAGCGCGGGGCGGCGCCACGAGCAGCCCACGTTGACCGCGCCCGATAGGCGCAATCAGGTCCACAGCGCGGGCCGTGACAGAAGTGCGGCCCGTGCCTTCGAGGCGGATGCGCGCATCCGGAAACCGCGGTGTGAGCGTCTCGAAATCGCGCGGTGTCACCCAATCGGCAAACGGTATCCCCTCGATGGTGACGACCTCCTCGACCATGAAATACTTCTCCTTTTGCTCCGCCGGACGGAAGCGAATCTGCACGAGGTGACCACCTCGCATATTCAGCTTCTTGGCGTGCTGCATCGTGAAAAACGCATCCTGCGGACAAGGCCGGAAGCTGTAGCGCGGGAAGCGCACAAAGCCGCAGCCGTCGTTCGTGATGAATTCGGTGATTCCCTCCGCCATCAGCTTGTAGCCAAGCTTGTGGTAGGCCCGGAGTAGGTCGCACACGAGGTAGTGCCGGGATTTCTCCGGATTCGGCCGCATGTTGAGCTGCGTGAAGCGATCATGCAGTTCATGCACGGTCAGCGAATGGAGCTCATCGATCCAGATGTCGCGGGCCACGAGTTCGGGGACGACCGCTCGCGGGTCTCCGTTTTCATTGAGAAGTTCCTCCTCAGCGGCAGGCGCCGGTTTAGGTTTTTCGGGTTCTGTTGCGCCCACCGTTACCGGTAGCGTGACAGGGACGTAAATCGGCAGGACTTCGTCCCCCGCAGTTTGAAGTGTTGGGTTCATATGAGACGTTCCTTCATCCATAGTGCTGCTTGAGCCAAGCAGCGAGGAATTGGGACTGTCCGTCGAGATTGGAGACGGTGCTGTCATTCCAGATAACATGATCGGCTTGCTGGGTTTTTGTGCCGATGTCTAGCTGAGTGCCCATTATCCTCGCCGCCAGCTCCAACGCAAGCCCTCGATCTAAATTTAATCGTTTTAATTGTGTTGCGGGCGGGCATCCGACCACTATTACGCGGTCGAACTCCTTTTGGACTCCAGTTTCGTAAAGAAGCGGAATGTCCACGACAAGCCATCCGGAGTCAGCCCTAGCTGTTTGAGCAAGAGATGTCCACGAGGCCCGAACTGCAGGGTGCAGAATGGATTCCAGCGTTTTACGGCGACTTTCGTCGGCAAAAACCACCTCTCGTAGTTTGGGCCGGCTTGGCCTTCCTTTGTCGTCCACTACGCTGGGTCCGAACGCTTCAAAGATGGAATCCCGAATCGTATCGTCACCAGCCAAAAGGTCGTGAACGCAGCGGTCAGAGTCGAAATACACCGTCCCCGGCAGCCGGGAGAGCAGCAACGGAGCAACCGTAGTTTTTCCCGTCGCAATACCGCCCGTCAAACCGAGAACTGGCACTTCGAACTACTTCCGGAAGCCCGACATTTCAGGCAACGCGCCCGGCGGTATGTCAGGCATCGGCAATGCCTCGACCTTCTCTTCGGTTTCGTCCACCGATGTGACGAGGTCGCCAGCCGGATTCACCAACTTCGCCGTGACGAAGATAATCAAGTTCCGCTTGATGTGCTGGTCAACCTTCGAACGGAAGAGACGGCCAAGAATCGGCACGTCGCCGATGATTGGAGTCTTGTCCTCCACGCTCTGGACGTCCTCGCGGACCAATCCGCCGAGAACCACAGTGGCTCCGTCGAACACAGTCACGTTCGTGGTGACTTTGCGCGTGGCGAAGATCGGCTGGTTAATCACGTTTGGCGTGATGACGTTGACGGTCGAAACGCCAAGGGCGTTTGTGGAAGTCGTTTGGATCGGACTTCCGTAGTTGATGAATCCTTCGAATTCCACAACCTGCGGAGCGAGATTCATGTCGATGGAATATCCATCGGGGCCGATCTGCGGCTCAACCTGTAGCGTCACACCGGTGTTTTTCACCTCAAAAGTGGTTGGCGTGGTTGGCGTCACAGGGAATGATCCGCCGCCGCCGCCGCCCAAGAGGCCGCCGATACCGCCGCCGTTGTTATTGTTTCCGCCGCCGAAGTTTTGAGGAATCTGTGGCTGTTCAAACTCCGTAGGATAACGGAATTCACGAATGATTTCGATGACTGCCTGCTGTCCAGGCTTCGTGGTCACGCGAGGAGCAGAGAGGAGGTCAACGCCTTTCTTCTGGTCCAAACCGCGCATCACAACCTGGAATTGAGGATCCGTTCCGGCACCGACGAGCGAGAAGATTCCCGGCGCGATAGCCGACGAACCCGCACCGCCAAAGAGCAATGCATCAATTGCGTTCGCACTGATTGCGAGCTGACCGCTGCGATTACCACCGGTAATCGGGTTCGAGCCGATTGGCGTTCCACCCTGCTGAAACACGAAATCCCCTGGGTTCGTCGCCGGCAATGTTCCGCGGGTTCCGCCTGAGGTGAAGACATTATAATTCTTTGTACCGGGCAGGTTCGATTGACCAAGCAACCAGTCGAAGCTGAGCTCCTTCAGGTTGTTTTGGGTGATTTCCACGAACTTCGCCTGAATTTCCACCTGGGTCACACCAGTAATGCTCTCAAGCGATTCCACGATCTTTTCAATCAAATCGAGGTTTTCTGAGCTGTTTTTGACCGTGAGCGTGCTGGTCGATTTCGAGTAAATCGCAATCGATCCCGGAGGAAACTGAACACCGGCCGCGATGAGAGTGTCCTTTGCGGTCATCGCCGAACCAAGCGGCGCAACTCCACCGCCCGCACCGGCATCTGGCGTAACCGCCCCAAGGCCGTTGCCCGCTCCGCCCGATCCTGGGATGCGAGTGAGGAAGTCCGGACGGACCTTCCACTCTTTCGTGTACATCTCCGTCGTGTCCTGCCCGATTGGGACTACGGAGACAGCGAACGGCTCAATTTTATACTTCAAGTTCGCGAGCGTCGTGATGTATTTAAGTGCTTCGATGAGCGGAACGTTGCTCAGGCTCAGGGTAATACGGGTGTCGCCCGTGCCGCCGACCAACGCTGGCGCCGATGGCGCCACCGGTGCCGCAGCATCAGGCAACCCAGGAATACCGCCCGCATCCGGAGCCGCAGGTGCAGGAGCAGGAGCCGAACCCCCGCCGCCACCTTCCAACTTGAGGACGATATTTACTCCCGCCCTCTCTTCGTCGAGCTCCTTGCTCTTCTTGACAAGGAATTCGATGGTCTCGCGCACGGTAGAGTCGCGGAAGTCGATCTTCGGAACGATGATGCTGTTCAGCTTTTTTGTAATCGAAACCGTGTTCGGCGCGCTGCTCTTCGATTTCTCGGTGATTTCAATCGTGCGCTTGTCGAAGCGGCGGTAAGGACGCTGCCACTGGCTGGTGACTTCCTGCATCGCCATTGCACGCGCACTATTGTAAGCGACTTCTGCAAACTGGCTCTTTGCGTCCGCAATTTCAGCGCGACGCTTTTCAGCCGCGATATTATACGGGTCTTTGTTGAGAACCTTTTGCGCTGCAATGCTGGCGAGGTCGTAGCGACCGAGATCCTGATATTGCTGGGCATCCAGATGATCCTGCTTCACCTCCTCGACTTTCGCGCGGAAAGCAGGAGTCATCTTGTGGTTAAAGACGTCAGGCGCCTCGATGTTCGAGAGAAGCTTGTGGACCGGCCGGGAATCCGGGTTGTGGCGGAGAACTTCTTTGAGAAGTTCCACGGCGCTGACGAAGTATCCTTCGGTAATCCGCTGTTCTGCAAGGCGCAAACCGGCTTCGGTGAATCCGTTCACCGCAGTCTGCCGACTGGATTGAGTCGCAGGCGCATCAGCGATCGCTTCGCAGGCATTCTTGTAATGCGCAAATGCGGCCTCGTAGTCCTTGGAGCGAAGGGCTGCGCGGCCCTTTTCCGTCTGCTCGCGACCTTGCGTGTCGCGTTGCATCCGGCGTTGAAGTTCGCGTTCGGCCGCCGACTCGATTCCCTGGCCGAAGCTGGCCATAGGTTGAGCGATGGTGAATGCCGCTACGAGGAGCGATGTGATAGGAGTGGAGAGAGGGGGTCGTTTCATAGACATAGTGTAGTTGGTTTTGTAAATGGTTTGTTCTGCTTCAGTGATTCTCTGAAAATGTTATTTTGCTGCTCCCATGACCACCGGAACTGCTGGCGGGTTTGGTGTTAACAGGTAGGTTTTCTTCTCGCCGGATGGGAGGAGGACTTCCACGCTGGCGTCTTTGATTTCGATGACCTTGTAGGTCTTGTCCGGCTCGGGGTCGAGCGTAAAAGTGTCGCCTTTTCTTTTTACGAAATCCTTGGTCGGCTGACCGCCGAATGCCACCCATCGATAAGAAAATATCGCAAACGATTCGGGAGAGTCTCCAATGGTGTTGATGGTCAGCGGCAACTTCTGCCCCGTCGTCACATTGGCCATGTTTGATACGGACTGATCCCTGTCGCCTTGGTCTTTCAATTCAAATGACTCAAACTTCCAATCCGTCCCCGGAACGACAGCACCTTCTTCTACGAACATCGTCCGGTTCCCCTTGTCCAGCGGGTTGATCTGAATGGTGAATTTCTTGGTCCGAGGATTTTGATCGGCTGCCTTGAAAATCAACCGAAATGGCACTTTGTGAATCCTCACCAGATAAAGGCGTCCGTGGTAATCCGGATGGGATTCGGCCTTCGTAGGATCTGTGGAATCGGGCTCAAGCGCTGGCGGTAATGTGGATTGAATCCAGTCCTTACCCGCATACTCTTCCAAAAGGCTGAATCCGTCCTTGTCGGTGTCATCGGTCAGGACGGTCGATGAAGTGATATCGTAGCCGTATTTGATGATGTAAGAATTGTGAACGGGAGGATGGAGGGGTTGCCCATCGGCCCCTGGTCTCACCGGATATTTCTCACCGGGCACGATCAAATACTTGTAAGATACAAACACCGAGCCAGCCTTTGGACCCGGCGTCCAAGAAGCAGGCTTGTTGAGAGATTCCATTCTATCTGCGACGATTTGAATATCCGTCGGCGGGATCTTGTTATCCTCGGAAGGCGTGCGGTAGGCGTCCTGAAACTGCGCGGCGAAACCGCTCGAGTTCGAGTAAAGGAGGAATGCTACGACCATCATCACCAAAGCGGCAATGGCGAGACTGAGTTGTGCGGGATTCTTTTTGATCCAGTTCATGGTTACTTGGAGGTTTTTCCTTTTTGTTCCACTGCGGGAGTCGCATCGGCGAAGTCCACCATCTCCAATTCCAGTTCAACCTCAAGCTTCTCTTCTCCTACAATCCAGTTAAATTTGGCTCCTCCCTTGCCAGGCTCAAATGCAACAGCGCCTTCCGCGGGAGGGGTTGCTGGCGCCGCTCCATTGGCTGGTGCCGCAGGTGCCGCTGGTGCCGCAGGTGCGTTCGGATCAGGAGTCGCCGGAACTTCCGGCGGCGCGGCGTTGAATGCTGGATTATCCTTGAGTGGACCCTCCTTCGCTTCGTTCTTAACACTCACCCGACGCGGGATAATGAATGGCTGTTGTGCACCGGTGATTCCGTTGAGAATCTTGATGAATGCCCCCTGCGTGGACACGAATTTGACCTCAAACTTGTGCGCTTTGACGGCTTGGTCCGAGTCGTCCTTCTTGGACTTCCCTCCGCCCGGTCCCTCCACTTTCTTGTCGTCTTTCTTTGGATCGTTTGGCTTGTCTCCCTTTTCGCTTGGGAGCGGGCTGCGCTTCACTTCGACAAGGTGGGAGGCATTGTTGGCGAGAAGCTGCTGGACCACGAAATCAATGACTTTGAGCTCCCGCGCCAGTTCCGATGAAGCCTCATCCTGCGGCAAGGTCTCAAGGTAGTTCTTCGCTCCGTTGCTGAAACCGAGGTTGAACGTGGCGTCCGCAGCCACGGAAGCTGCGTCGTCCTTCTTTTGACCGGGAAGGAGCATTTTCTTCGCGATCGAATCCTGTTTAATGCGGTCGATCGTCTTCTTCAAAAGATCCTGGAAAGCGTTCGGGCGCACATCCTCAAGTGGATATTGCGTAGCCACCAGCTTCTTGCGAAGGTTGGAGACTTCGCCCTCGACGCGCGACAGTTCGGCTTTGTAAGCCGCAACGCTTTTCTCGTTTGGGAAGGGCTTTCCGTTTTGAAGCGTGGTCAGTTTTTGAAGCTTCTCGGAGAACGACGACTGCGCTGTCTCAAGGTCGCCCTTGGCGCCCAAAACAAGCCAGCCGAGAACTCCGGATGCGACGACGGTGATTCCACCAAAGATGGCGGTAAATTTGTTTTGCTGGAACCAACTCATTTGAGTGAAATAGGTGCTTTGAGCCGCAGTGGGAACGAGAACTTATCTGCCCACCGGTCATTTTTGCCTGTCGGACGGACGATTTCTTCGCTGTCTTTCGGCGGCGTGCCATACGGCGACTCGGCCAAATTTTTCAGGAAATCATCGAACACTTCGCCCGAACCCCGTGGGTTTTCGAGAACGAGTCCGCTGATGATCACTTTGACGGTTGGTCCGGTCTCGGCTTCTTTCTTTTTCCCGCCCGGCTTGGTATCGGCTGCTGGCTTGGGCTTTGCCGCCTTATCGATATCGGATGCCGATGGCGGGCTGAACTCTGTGATCCAGATGAAGTTCTCAGGAAGGCGGCTGTTGATGTCGTTAATCACGCGCACCCAGTATTCCCGGTCATTCACCGCCTCAAGGAACGCAGCCGAGTCCTGCACTCTCCGGGTAATCTCGCTCCGAGCCCTGCTGATGTCACTCTCTTTAGGCTCAAGCACCTTAACCTTGCTCTCCACCTTCGCGAATTCTTCATTCGCCACGGAAGCAGCCTTGCTGTAGTAGGCATACATTCCGGCGAGTGCGGCGACGATGCTCACTCCAGTCGCCACGATGAACGGCTTTTGCGCGGCGCGTCCCTCGGCGACGGTGACGCTCTGCGGACGGAGGCTGAGTTCCATCGGGCAGCTATTGGCGCTGCGAAGTGCAAGACCGACCAGCTCACCAATGGTGTGTGCCTTGCGTCCGATTTCTTCGGCATTCAAGTTCGCACCGACCGACACGTTCCGGAGCGGATTGAAGAAATCCACATCCATGCCGGCGAACTTCTCCTGGAAAAACTCCCGCATATACGGGAACGATGCCGTCCCGCCAGCGAGGAGAACGCGGGAGGGTTGTGCGCCGCCGTGCTCGCTGCGGTAGAAAGTAATGCTGCGCGCAATGTCCTGATGCAGGCGCGTCATCTGGTTGCGAATAATCTTCGACACGCGGGCGAGGTCCGCATTATCCGGCTCTGCATAGCCGCCGCCGAGCGAGACAAATCCCTGCTCGACCTTCATCTGGTCGGCTTCGTTGAAAGGAAGATTCAAATCCTTGGCGATAGCAGTAGTGATGCTGCTGCCGCCGATGTTCAGCCGGCGCGGGAATATCTTGCCCGGTTCGACAAAAATCAGATTCGTCGTGCGGGAGCCGATATCCACGAGAAGCGTGCATCCATCAGCGTCCGCGTAGTTATAGCGGAAAGCATTATAGAGCGCGAGCGGACCGATTTCGATGACTCCGGCGCGAACTCCAGAGCTCTCCACCGCTTCGTTGATCTCATCGAGAAGGTCGCTCTTGATTGCTCCAAGAATGACTTCCACCGAGCCATCCGAGCCGTCATCGAGAAGCTGCCAGTCCCACACCACTTGATTGATTGGATATGGAACGTTCTGCGCTGCTTCAAAGCCGACGATCTGCTCGACTTGCGCCTGGTCTCCGACGCTTGGAAGCGTCACCGGGCGAATGAAAACGACATTGGAGGCAATGGCGTAATTCACCTTCATCCCCTTGATGCCAAATCCGTCCACAAGGGACTGGACTTCCATCTTCGACTGGGCAAGTCGGGTTGCGTCCACGGAGGGATCGCCAAGGATTTCTCCTTGCTGAAAGCGGGACAACACAATCCCCCCGGAGGGGTTTGTCTGGAACTCGGCCAGACTCATCGTCTGAGTTCCGAGGTTTAAAGCGTAGATGCGATTCGGTGCAGCCATGAAAGTTTCTTAGTGCTCCAATTACCGCGCAGTCGCCTTCACGGCTTCGTAGCGATCCCACCACAACACTTGAAACGGAGTTTCGGATTTCTTCACCAGTTGATCAGGCATCTGCGGGAGGTTCGGGAGTGGCGCCTTCTTCATTGAGGTTTCGCCGAGGAGCTGTCCCGATTTGGAAACCTTCACCCAGATATTGTCGATCATTCCCGCATTTAGCGCCTTGCCGCCGGTGATCCGGTCGAGCGAGCGCGGCGAGATATACATCACCGAATAGCGGTTATTGCCTTTTGGAATGTTCACATGGGTCACTTCACCGGGGCAGAGCTTTCCGTTGAGCAACACCGTGTATTGGAAAGTGAGCTCGTCCACCAACT
>JAYSTZ010000363.1:0-1606 GCA_043719365.1 Verrucomicrobiaceae bacterium
CCATTCGTCCACTCGCCGCGCTCATTCCACGCATTGTCCCAGCCATAGTCGCTCCAGTCCTCGATCCCCACGACGATGTCCGGTCGCCCGTCGCCATCGTAGTCCGCGTAACGCCATTGATCATGCCGCAACCGCGGCCCGCCGCTCGCGGTTCCCCGCGGTTTGTAAAAGCCCGGCTGCACCGGCAGCGCCACCCTTTGCGCGATCCCGACGCGCGCAAAATCTGGATACTCCACGCCCGGCGAAAGCACGCGCAGTTTCCCCTCCACGTAGCTCGGCATGAGGTACTTTTCCGTCGCGCTTAGCCGCCGCGCAGGTTTGAAAACAGGCAGCTTGTTCGGCGCGGTATCGCCCGTCGTGTTTTCAAAAAAGTAAACGCCGTTGCTCGGCTTGTCCGGACACGAAACGAGGAGATCAAAATCACCATCGCCATCCGCATCACACGGCACCGGCCACGCCCAAAGTCCGACGCCGAGATCCACGATGAGGCCGGAGTTGTTATACGGAAGCCGATCCAGCGCGTGCGCAGGTGAGAAGGCGAGAGCCAGCCAACAATGGAACGCGGAAAGCGATGACACGGATGAGGGCATATATTTTGAAAAAGCAGGCCTTCACTTTTCCGGCACCGAAAGGCAAGCCACGTCACTCCACGCGTTCGCGGCGGTGAACACTAGCTAAGTAGCATAACTGTTCCGGTGATCGAGTCGTATCGGTAGTTCACGATCTCACCGGAAATCAGCAGCCGCACCGCGGTTTCAATTGTTTCGATCGGCACGCTGAACCACTCTTTCGGGGTGTGGTAGCTCCCTTGAGCGTCGGTGACCTGCACCTTGGCTGTGGCGTGGTCGAAGAAGCGGTGAAGCAGGTTCTCCAGCTTGGGCAGATTTACATTATAGCACTGAAAGGTGCTCACCAAGGCAACTGGAGCCATGAGGTAGGTTGGTTCGTTTTCCGCGTTCTGGATACGCGTCTTGATGCTCCGGCGGGCGAGGCCGATCTTGTAAAGATTCGGGACGGCTTGGATGTCGGGATGTTCGCTCAGCGAGCGCAGCACGTAGATGAACCCAGTGGCCTTGTCGTCATCTGTCACTAGCATGGCGTTCAGCGCTTTTTCATCCAGTTCCGTCACGCGGCGACCGTCTTTGTAGAGTTCGCTGGCGAGGGAGCGCAGCAGCATGTCGGATTCGGTGCCGTTCTCAAAAACGCAGCGCAGACGTGCATTCCATTTCCCGTTCTTTACCACTCGTTCGCCCACCTCAGTGACGAGGAGCAGGATGCCGCGAAGGACATAGAACTTGCCTACCTCGATCTGTTGCTCGTTCGCGAAGGGTAGCAGCCGCCGCGTCTCGGTCTTGAGTTCGCGCTGGCAGTCTTGGAACTGCTCCTCAAACACGGCGAAATCCTTGCAGGGCTTCCGCTGCGCCACGTAGTCCGGGGCTACGATGTCTTTGGCGAGCGGGAGGTGTTTGAGGGTGAAAATATCCGGCGTTCCCGCGTCGAGGCTATCGAGAAACGCATCGTCCAGAATGTCGTCCATCGTCACCGGTTGCGGAGTCTCCTTCACCGGTGCGGCCATCTCACCGCGCAACAGGCCGTATTCGTCAAA
>JAYSTZ010000364.1:0-1606 GCA_043719365.1 Verrucomicrobiaceae bacterium
ACCAGCACGGTCACCTTCTTGTCGGGCGCGATGGACCACAGTTCGTTCTTCTCGTCGGCGCAGGCGATGAGGCTGCCGGCTTTGTCGAAGTAGGTGCCGTTCGCGCGGCCCGCGGGCTTGAGCCAGTCGGAGAAGGTTCCATCCGCCGCGCTCCACTTCACGATGCGATCATTCGGCTGGTCGGTGAAGAACACATTGCCATCGCGATCCGCCGCCGGCCCTTCGGTAAAGGAATAACCTTCGCCCAAAACTTCGACTTTCGCGCCGTCAGCGAGGAGACCCGAGTCGTCGGCCAGAGCGACGATGCTCATGGCAAAAAGGGCGGGGAAAAATGCGGCAATGGATTTCATGAGGATGGATTATTTTACGAGAAAAGTGAAGACGGTCGTCTCGCGCAATTGCGCGCCGGGACGGTCACGATTGATGGAAAGTTTTCGTGATGGATCGCGTCGGGGTAATGTTGTGTCTCTAGGCAAACTGCGGTGTGGCCAAGGTGGTTACCCGTGTAGAGCTGGATGGCTGGCTGGGTGGTGCGCACCTCCATCACTCGTCCACTTTTGGGCTCGGTTAGCCGGGCAGCGAGTTTCATTTCGCGACCACCTGCGAGGATATAGTTGTGATCGTAGCCCGCCATCGCCGGCTTAAGCTGCTCGATCCGATCTCCGATCCGCGTCGGCTCATTAAAGTCCATAAGTGTGCCCTGAAGCGGAAGGATCTCGCCGGTCGGAATCGAGGCAGAGTCCGCGGGCGTATAGCTGGCGGACGGTATCCATAGCACGTTATCCAAGCAGCTTCCGCCACCAGCGAGATTCCAGTAAGCGTGATTCGTGAGATTCGCGATCGTGGGTTTATCCGTCTCGGCTTCGTAGTCGATTCGCAGCTCATTGCGGTCGGTCAACGAATAAGTCACCGAGGTTTTCAAGTTGCCGGGAAACCCCTCTTCTCCGTCCTGACTAAGGTAGGTGAGCTTTACCGACGATTCGTGCTCTCTCACGGACGCGTCCTCGACCGACCATACGGATTGCGCAAAACCTTTACGGCCACCGTGGATCGTGTTTTTCCCGTCGTTCGCCGGGAGTTTACTGATCGTTCCATCGAGTTCAAATTGCGCACCGGCGATTCGATTGGTCACCCGGCCAATAATCGCCGCAGAGCCATTGAATCGTTCAAATTTTTCAAAGCTATCCGTCGTGAGCACGACGTTCTTGAACTCACCATTTCGATCTGGAGCGCGCAGTTCCTTGATGATCGCTCCGTAGGAAATGATCTGCGCGCTCATGCCCGTCGCGTTCCGCAGCGTGATAAGTTTCACCTCGGAGCCATCGCGGGCCTTTCCAAAATCAGCTTGCTCTATCCGAGTGAAGGGCTGTGCCTGTGCGGCTCCAAAAAAGAGCACGGCAACGGCAGCCAGCCGCTTCAGAAAATTGCGCATGGAAGTCATTCGAATCGTCCCTCGTTGAAATCAATTCGATAAATCATGCCTTCGTAACCGACCGCGTAGAGATTGCCCGTTTCGTCTTCGCTGAACGACACAAGCCGCTGTGGAATGCTCCCGATTTGCCGAGCGGTTTTCAGCGCGCCGCCTTGCTGTGTGATGCCAAAGATG
>JAYSTZ010000365.1:0-8993 GCA_043719365.1 Verrucomicrobiaceae bacterium
GCAGGGTGATGGATTCTCCGCCGTTGCTGAGTTTGTCCGCCGCGCTCCATGCTCCGGCGATGGGTTTGCCGGTGCCGTAGCGCGTGTTGAAGGCGTCCACATTTTGCACGATGAGAAGGTTCGCGCCAGGAGCGATGGCGGTGCCGCTCGGGAAGACAAAGTCGAAGCCGGACGAGAATTGGAAGCCCGTCAAATCCACGGCGCTGGCGCTCACATTGCGCAACTCGACGTAGTCAAAAGAATCGTTGTCCCACGCTTGCGCGGGCACGAGTGCGGCGGCGATGGCGCGCTCGGCGTTCGTCGGATCGGGGGCGTGATACATGATCTCGCTGACGACCAATTGCGATGCGTAGGCCGTCGGGTCAAACGTGCCAGCAGTGAACTCCGTCGCCGCGCTCCAAGTGCTCCAGCGGCCCGTGGTGTCCTTCATGCGGACGCGGGCGCGGTAGCGTTTGCCGGGGGCGCAGGCGGTGGCGGGGAATTTGTATTCGCTCGCAAAAGTCGCGCGCTCGCCGCTGTCGTGGCTGGCGTTGATTTCCAGCAGCCGCTTCACGCCTGCGACCCAAACGTCGGACGTGTTCACCTCGGCGATGCGCCATTGGATGCCTGCAAACGTGCCCGCGCCCTGCGGGTCGCTGAACGCGCTGGTGGTGAAGCGCAGATCGTTCACGGGAAAGCCGACGCTGCCCGAGAAAGTGATCGTCGGTGTCGCCGGATAGATCGTGCTGTTTTCGCCGAGGCTGCTGCCGAGTGTGTCGAGAAATGCAGCGCGTCCGCCCACGCCGACGTTGCCGCCGGGCCAAGTCCCGCCGTTGTTGTCGGCGTCGAATGCGAAGTCCTTCATGCCCGCGATGTAGAGGTCGAGCGCGGTCTGGCCGACGGCATTGAGCGCCGTATTGTTCGGCCCGAAAAGCCCGCCGAAGTTGCCCGAGTCCGCAGGCGCTCCGTTGGTCGGATGCCAGCGGATGAACTCCGCATTCGCGAGGGGGCGGACGATGGCGGCATACTCGTCAATGAGCGCGTTGAGCTGCCCCGGCTGCCAAAGCAGCGTGCGGATTTCGTGGACTTGGTTGAAGTAATTCGGCCACAGCGTCGGGTTCGTGCTCGCGTCGCCGCCGCTGCTCCCGCTGTCGTTGAAGAGCGAGTTGTGGACGATGTCCTGTCCGCCGTTCCAAGTCGGCCCCCACGTCGCATCAACATCGCTTGGCAGATACCACAGTTGGCCTTTGTTGCCGTTCCCCGCGTTGTAGTTTGGGTAGAAATAATAGGCCCCGTTGTTGTCGCCGTTCGGCCAGTAATCGTAGTGCCGGATCGCTTCGCAGAACGAGTGGTAGCGGCACCAAAGGTCGAGATTCACGCGGGCCGTGATGTAGGCGGGCGTGCTCGTTCCTTTGAGGTTGTTCAAAATCTCGTCGTGGTCCGAGCCGTCGGTCGGGCCAAATGTGGACTGGTAGCGGAACTGCACGATGCCCGAGGTGCCGTCGCGCGTGAGCTTGTAGAGGTTGCCCTTTTTCAAATCGTGCGCCTTCAAAAAGCGGCGATCGTAGTCCTCATGCACCCACATCAGCCCCCAGAAATCGCCGTGCCATTTATCCGGCTGTTCAGCGGTCTGCATGATGGTGCGGAAGTGCGACCAGTGACCGCGTGGCGAAGGAATTCCGAGCTGATTGAGCAAATCAAAGTTTAACTGTTCGTTGATCGAAAAGGTGTGGGTCGCCCGATTCTCCCAAGTGTTTTCCGTGATCATCGTGGACCACTTTTCCGGGTAATCATTGCCCTTCTGATCCACGGCGTCGAACTCGTAGCCTTTGTTAAAGTAGAACTTGAACGCCCGCTTTCCATTGCCCACTCCGCCTGTGCCAGAGGCCGTGTAGCGGCCATTCGCGCCCTTGAGCCGATATGGGATGTGGTCATAGACGACACCGTTGCAGACGAAGCACGCCTCCCAGTTTTCAAAGTTCCAACTCGTGCCAGCGATGATGCGCTGCCCTATGTTCGCATCGTAGGCGACGCACTGATCGAAGTCCGCTTTGCGTGTGAGGAAATGATACACCGGCATCGTCTGCAAATCCGCCGCGCTCGTTCCTTCGTAAGCGGGCACTCCATTATAAACGAAGCACGCAAAGTTCAGCGAAGGGTCGCCGACATACGGCACGCGGGCGGACGCGCCGAGGTTGTCGGCAGTCGTGATGCGGTAGCGGACGAGCGTGCGATTTACCTGCGGCGGGATGGACGCCGTCCAGATGCCGTCGCCGCCTAGAACATCAACGCCAGTGCCGTCGTCGTTCATCGCAACCGTCGTCCAATTTGCTGCCAACTCGAACGCGGGGTTCGGGTCGAGCGGCGCGGCGACATTCACGAAGTTTCCGCCCGCAGCCGCTTTCGGCAGCGTGGAGGGAATGTAGTTCCCCGCCGTGCAAATCTGATACGCCAGCGACGCGGACGCCACTCCTTGAGGGTCCGTGATCTTCGCCGTGATGATCATCGCATCATTGCTCGTCGGTGCCGCCGGAGTGTGCGTCACATTCCGAATCGCAGGCGCGGCAGTGCTGATGAACTGAAGGTTCTGCGCTCCCGGCGACGCGATTTCGCCCGATGGCACACCCTTTTTCAGCTCAAGGTTGAACGAGAAATCCGACGACGTTTTCAAATCGTTCCCCGCAAGGATGGCGATGACGTTCGTGCCTTCGACGAGATTGTAAGGGGCCAGATTATTGACCGTGTAGGTCGCCCAGTTGTTCGGCGCGGCTTCGTGGTTTGTGAACGTCACGCCGCCGATGACGGTCGCGCCCACCGCGTGCGTCGGTGTGCCCGCGCCGCAGAAAAACCGCGATGGGATTTCCACGCCATTGATATACACGATGCAGCCGTCATCCACGTAAGCCCGGACTTCCAGCGCGGACGGAATCTGCCCGGCGGCGAGCACGAACTCCTTGCGGAAATACACCGCCTGATAGCCGACTTGCGGGCCTGTCTGCTGCATATCGCTCAGCACCACCGCGTCGTCGCTGTCTCCATACCCAAATCCGAAATACGGCGACGTCGCATTACCCACCGTCGTCGTGCCGTCGAGCCAGCCCGTGAGGTCCGCGCCCGTGAGATCTTTCCACGTCGCGGAGGGAGCCGTCGTGCCTTTGAAATACTTCCACCCGCTCGTCGCCGGCGCGACGTAGGTGGCACCCACAAATGTGCTAGCGCCCTTCGCCGACGCCCAATTGCTGCCGTGCGTGGCGTCGAGCGCGGGATTCAGCAGCTCGATGGACGAGCCGTCGCCATTGCCCGCTGCGGGCCACGGCGAGTGATTGCCGTAGTCCACATCTGCGACGACGACGTTCGCCGCGTCGCGCAGCCGGACTTTGCCGCCGTCGTTCGAGAGGTTGTTCGCTTCCTTCGAGCCATCGGCATACGTCACCGTCGCATTGATCCACGGACCGAGCGCCGTCTTACCCCAATAACTGAGGATCGTCGCCGGGTCTTCCGCGATGACGAGATACGTATTCGGCGCGAGCGTGGTGCCTGCGGGGAAAAGATAATCCACCTCGCCGGAGAGCCGCCAGTTCGCGAGATTCACCGTCGTCGCGCCATCGTTGTAAAGTTCCACGAATGCGATGCGGAGGTTGTTCACCGCGCTGTTGTAGTGGATTTCGTTGATCACGATCCCGCGCACCCTCGCCGCCACCGTCAGCACGAAATTCCCCTCCACCGTCAGCCCGCTCGCGTCCGTCGAGCGGATGCGGATGCGCTGCGGCACGCCCGTCAGCCCGGCAAAAGAAACCGCGGCACGAAGCTGATTCCCCACGATGGAAAAGTTCGCATTTTCCTCACTGCCCACACCGGCCACGAGCGTGAAAGTATGCGCCTCGCCGACGTTTGCGTCCGCGCTGGAAATCGTCGAAAGGAAATCGCCCGCCACATTCGTCGGACGAATCGTGAGGTCATTCACGCTCACCGAAGTCGGCGGAGTCGGCGGCGTGATCACCGTGAACTGCACCGTCGCCAGCGCCGAATCGTATTTGCCATCGTTCACTTTGAACGTGAATGAATCCGAGCCATACAAGCCCGTCGTCGGCGTGTAAGTCCGCGCCGTGCCCGTGCCCCCGCTGACCGTCCCGCGCGTCGGCGGAGTCACGATGCTATAAGTAAGCGTGCCGCCGTTCGGGTCGCTGCCCGCGAGCGTGATTGCGAGCGGCGTATTCGGCGGCGTCGTCAGCCCGGACTGGCTCGTCACCGAGGGAATCCCAGGGTCCGCCGCCACGCTGGCGCTCGCAGTTTTGATCACATTCGTCCCGCCCGTTTCGATAGCGCGGAGCGTCCAAGTCACCGGCTGCGGCGTGCCCGCGAGGTCTGGGACCACCGTATTAAAAGTCCCCGTCGCAGCCGCCCCACTGCTCAGCACCGTCGCGCCGTATTTGATTTCGTAGCTGAAAGTCCCCGTGACCAGCGAAGTATTCACCGACCAGCTCAACGCAACCGCGCCGCCCTCAAACGCCGTCGCCGGAGTCGCCGTGAACGAATTAATACTCGGCCCCGCAACCGGCGAACCGCCCGCAGCGAGAAACTGCACCTCCGAGGCACTCAGCGCGTTATTATAAAGCGCCACGTCATCAATGGAGCCGTTGAAATACTCGGTGTTGTTCGTGCAGCCGATGCGGAAATTCGCCGCCGTCGCACCATTACTCCCCGGCGTGTCCTGCGCGACCTGCACGCCATTGAGATAAATCCGCCGCGTCGTCCCGTCGAACGTCGTCGCGACGTGATGCCAGCTTCCATTGTTCAGCGCCGGGGACAGCCCCGTGGCATCGAGGTCCGCGCCCCACCAGTAATGGCTGAAGCCACTCCCGCTATCCACGGTGCGAAGGGCGTTCACTTGGCGAGTCCCCCCGTAATTCCCCCAGCCCACAATCCCCTGCCGACCCAGCACGTTCGGCTTGATCCACGCGCTCTGCGTGTAATTGCTGTTGCCGATGGGCAGATTATTCACCGTGCCCGAGAGAAACTGAGTGGTGCCACTAAACGCCACGCCGCCCCCAAATTTCCCGCTCGCGGTAAAAGTCGCGCCAGTCGCCGTGAGCACAGTCCCGCCCACCGGATCATTGCCGAGCGTGCCCGCGTCATTAAAAGGCCAATAAGCCACAAGCCCCGCGTGCGCGGATGAAAGCAACGAAAGGGCGAATGTGATGGCGAGAAGATAGATTTTCATACGGAGACGAGCGTGAACATCACACGAGAAGACCGCCGCGTCTTGGAGTTAAAGCGCGAGCCCACATGAATGTCGGCACAGTCGCGATGGGTGTGACCGCAGCGTGATGTAAAGAGGAGAGGCACCGCAGACCAAGACAAACGCAGAGGAATTCGGGCATGGGAATTACTTCCTGAGTTCCAATTTCCAATGGGTGTGACCGCGCTGTGGTGTATGGAGAACGTGATACAGCGCCTCCGGCCTGTGGTGCGGTGGAATCGGCAAGGGCGCATCCGACTGACCAGCGAACTCCGAATCGGGACGCGAGTCGTGCGAGCCACCCGAAGCACAGCCGGGACGGACTGTGTCACATTCTTCATCACAGCGCGGTCACACCCGTTGTCGGCATGGTCGCGATCTCGTCTTGGAGTGCGGTGGCAGAGACGCGAGGCCGCAGCCCGCGCGTCGGAGACGCCGCTTTGGCGGCGGCGCATCGTGAAGGAGCCGTGTGTGATTTTGCCTGTGGGCGTCGTGGGTGATTTCGCGAACTGATCTTGCCTGCGAACGTGGTGTGGTGAGGGAACGCGCGGCTATTTGTAAGCCGATACTGGCTTCGCTACGACGCCGACTTTCTTGTAGTCAAAGCCGCTCTCCAGCGGCGCATACGTGCCGACGATTTCCACGCTGCGCGTCGGCGTGATCGCCGCCTCCAAGCCCATCCCCCAATACACCGCATTCACGATCAGCCGGCGCAGGCCCGCTTTTTGCAAATCCGTCCCGCTGCCCATCGTGGATTGGAAAACGCGCGCCGTTTTCCCCTCGCTCGTCTGCCAGTTTTTGAACCACGCCACCGGCAGCGGTTCGAGC
Source organism: Verrucomicrobiaceae bacterium (assembly GCA_043719365.1). Classification (GTDB taxonomy): domain Bacteria; phylum Verrucomicrobiota; class Verrucomicrobiia; order Chthoniobacterales; family Chthoniobacteraceae; genus SXWH01. The sequence continues at coordinate 6,047 of JAYSTZ010000365.1, forward strand.
TTTGGATTCGTCGCATCGGTCTGCTTTCGCCCCATGAGCGGTTGCCCCCACACCAGCGCCGTGCAGCCTTCGGGCAAGCTCGTGCCTTCTTTGTAAGTCCGGTAAACATCCGAGTCGCCCCAGATGTCGCTCACGCCAGCGAGGATGGGATGTTCCTTTTGCTCCGGCACGATGTCCCCCCGGGTGGAGTCCGCGTGATAGCGCCCATGATGCCCCATGAAAGAACCGCCCAGCACATCCTCGCCCCAGCGCACTTGCTTGCCGTTGATTTTATACGGCAGCGCCGCGTGGAATCCGTGATTCCCCGTTCGCAACGACATGAACGGTTTCCCCGAATCCACATACTTCACGATCAGCTCCCGCTCTGCCATCGGCAGCGTGAGCAGTCGGGGGAAAAAGACCACGAAGTCCGCCGAAGCGAGCTGCTCCAGACCGGGGATGTGATGCTCCCGCAACGTCTGCCCCTTCTCGGGATACACCGGCATCGTCGGGTCCACCTCGCCCTTTTCATCCACCGCAAAAAGCACCGTGCAATCAAACCCATGATGCGTGCTGAGAATCTTCGCCATCATCGGCATGGACTGCTCGCTGCGATACTCTTGGTCCGCCGCGATCAAAACGACGCGCCTTCCCCTGCCCGGCCCGTCACCGCCGGGATACGTGAGCCACTGCGGACTGTCGTCGGCATGGGCGCAGCAGACGAGCGCGATGGAGTAGATGAAATGGCGGAGTGATATGTGCATAAATACTGGCTAGTTTTTTGGGATTTCGTTCACGGTGTAATACGCCTTTTTGTGCAAAAGCGGCTGGCCGTCTTGCGCGAGGACTTTGCTGAAATCAAAGTCGTGGATGTGGTCTTCGGTCACTTTGTCGAGGCGCAGCGTGACGCTCAGGCCGTCGGCGGAGGGGACGGCGGACACGACTTGCGCGGTGGTCTGATCCACTTCGGGGCTGCCGTATGCGCCGTGGTAGATGTGGGTGTAGGTGGTGATGTTGTAGGCGTCGGGTTTCGCGGCGGCTTGGCGGTCCACGGGTATGGTGAAAGTGACGAGGAAACCGTCCTTCCGAATGTTGATTTCTTTTACCTCGAATGGGACGACGCCTGACCAATCAATACGCTGGAGCGCGAACGGCTCGGTGCCGCGCACGGGCCACTGGCTGTTGGTGGTGAAGCCTGCGGCGATGAGTTGGCCCTTCGGCGAAAACTCCACGTTCATGATCCCGGTGGCGAGGCCCTCGCGGAATGGGTAACACGCGCCTTGCCACACGCCGTTCACCTGCTCGGTGGTGGCGCGCATGATGATGCTTTGCGTGTAGTCGCCGAGGAAAAGCTGGCCGTCAAACGGGCCGAATTTTCCGCCGGTATTGTTAAGACGAAAGCCCGAGATGGAGCGGCCCATTTTGATATACGGAAACTTCACGGCGGGCGGGATGAGTTCCTTCACGCGCTTCTTTTCGATGCCCATGCGGGAGCCGCTTTTGGGCTCCAGTGCAGGCGCTTTCATGCCGGGGACGAAGGGATACCAGTTGTAGCTCGCGGGGTGGCCGAGGAACGCGCCGGGCGCAAGGTGCTTGAGCGAACAACAGCCGTTCCACGGGCCTTGGCTCTCGATGGCAAACATCGCGCCTTGTGCGTTTGCGCCCACACCGCCGGGGCTCCGCAGACCGCTGCACACTGGAATCATTTTGCCGTCCGGCGTCACTTTCACCGCCCAACCGCGGAAGAGATTGTGCGATTCATACGAACCGCTGAGGCCGAGGGCGACCCATATGTTGCCGTCTGCATCGGGCTTCGAGCCAAAGGCAAACTCGTGCCCTTCGGCGTAGCCCCAGTTGCTCGTGAGTGTGTCGTAGCGGTCGGCGACTTCATCGCCATCGGTATCGGAGATGCGAGTGACCTCGCCCCAAGTGATCGCAGTCATCGCGCCGCCGCGCCAAGAGAGGGAGAAAATCTCGTCCTGCCCGCTGGCGAAAAGATGAAACTCGGGCTTCGGCGGAGAGTCGAACGCGCCTTCTATAATGTAGATGTCGCCGCGCCGTGTGCCGACCGCGAGCCGTCCATCCGGCAGACTCTCCAGCCCGCCCGGACGCATCGGCACAGTGGACGGGATAGGAATATTCACGATGGGATAATACTTCGCCTCCTCCGCAGCGGTGCCCCACATTTCGCCAAGGTCTTCGGCGGCGCGGAGCTGCGAGGCGAGGGCGGCGAGAATGAGGAATATCTTTTTCATCAGCATACTATTTTGCGGACATCCCGAGCTGGTCGAACAGGAACGCGAAGACGTCCGATTGCTGCGCGATTTTCTCGCTGAGGCCGGTGCCCATTCCGTGGCCGGATTCGGCGCTGAGCCGAACTAGGATTGGGTTCTCCGATGCGGTGGCGGCTTGCAGGCGGGCGGTCATGCGGCGGGAGTGCGCGGGGTTCACGCGTCCGTCGGTCTCGCCGGCGAGGAAGAAGACGGCGGGGTATTTCGTGCCGTCCTTCACGTTATGGTAGGGCGAGTAGGCGTGGAGCGCGCGGAATTGCGAGGGGTCTTTCACGGTGCCGAATTCGGTGACATTGAACGCGCCGTTGGCGTCGAGCTCGACGCGGAGCATGTCGAAGAGCCCGACGTGCGCGACGACGGCGCGGGCGAGTCCGGGGTTTTGCGTGAGGAATGCGCCCATGAGCAGGCCGCCGTTGCTGCCGCCTTCCACGGCGAGTTTCTCGGACCGTGTGTAGCCGCGCTCGATGAGGTGTTTCGCGCACGCTGCGAAATCGTCGAACACGTTTTGCTTTTTCGTGAGGTTGCCCGCGAGGTGCCACTCTTCGCCGAATTCGCCGCCGCCGCGGATGTTCGCGACGACGTAGATGCCGCCGAGATCGAACCATAGGCGGTTCTCGAAATCGAAGAATGGCGTCATGCTGATGCTGTAGCCGCCGTATGCGTAGAGCAGCGTGGGA
>JAYSTZ010000366.1:0-1602 GCA_043719365.1 Verrucomicrobiaceae bacterium
GCTGGGAGCGATTGGGGCTGGCGATCTTCATGCCGTATGAGGGCGTGGACTTCAACGAGGTCGCCAACAAAGACGCCTTGCTCTTTCCCGTCGCCATCCCCGACCCGGACGGGCAACCCGCGATGGCGCTCATCCATCGTCCGCTCTTTCCGGGCACCGGGCCGGACGAAACCCTGCACTGCCGGGTTCCGCGCGTGGTGGATATTTTGCGGGAGAGCATTTGGATTTCCTATCACTCGCTGGTGCATGAGGTCTGCGAGAAACATCATCACCTCTGCCACTTCGATTCGCACCGGCGGCTGGCGTGTCCGGTCGCGCGTTGGGAGCGGTTGAAAATCGGCGGCGGCACCCCGCCGATGCTGACTCCGCATGGATGGCTAGTCCTCTATCATGGGGTATGTGAGGCACTGGACGAATCGGATGCGGGCCGCAGGCTGAGTTACTCTGCGGGGCTTCTCTTGCTGGATGAGAAACACCCTCATCTTATCCGCTACCGCTCGCCCGAGCCGATCCTGTCGCCAGAGCTGCGCAAAGAGCGCGAGGGCGTCGTGCCCAATGTCGTCTTCCCGACGGCGATTGACCGGCGGGATGACTTGGGGATGCCGGGCCGCTTCGATGTTTACTACGGCATGGCGGACAACTGCATCGGCGTCGCGCGGCTGGACTGGCCTGAGCACCTGCCGGCTTTAACCATCCCGACTGAATGAAAGACCCCATCTGCGGAATGACCGTTGAGCCCGACACCGCTCCCCGCGCGGAGCGCAACGGGCAGACGTTCTATTTTTGCAGCGAGCAGTGCCGGGAAAAATTTCTTGGCGCTCGCGGTGCGGTTCGTTCGTCCGGCCCGTGTGCCATCGTGATCTTCGGCGCGTCGGGCGACCTCACGCGGCGCAAGCTCATCCCTTCGCTCTACAACCTCGCCGCGGACGGCATCCTGCCGGACGATTTCGCCATCATCGGCGTAGCGCGGCGTGAATGGACTCGCGAGGTTTTCATCCAGCACTTGCGCGACGCGCTGCCGCAATTTGCCACGCGGAAAGTGGACGCCGCGCTGTGGGCGAAGTTCGAGGAGCGCATTCACTTTTGCCACGGGTCGCACGACGAGCCGCAGACCTACGAGAAGCTCAAGGCGCTTTTGAGCGAATGCGAAAAGCAGCACCGCACCGGCGGGAACGCGCTGTTCTATTTGTCGGTGCAGCCGGTTTCGTTTGCCGCAATCGCGCGCCAGCTCAAGTCGCACGGGCTGGTGACGGAGACGCCGCCGGCGTGGCGGCGCGTCATCATCGAGAAACCTTTCGGCCACGATCTAGCCTCAGCCCGCGAGCTGACCAGCGCGTTGGCGGACGCGCTGCACGAGCGGCAGATTTTCCGCGTTGACCATTATCTCGGCAAAGAGACCGCGCAAAACCTCCTCGTGTTCCGGCTCGGCAACAGCATGGTCGAGCCGATTTGGAACCGGCGCTACATTGACCACATCGAGATCACCGTCGCGGAGACCATCGGCATCGAAAGCCGCGGCGCGTTCTACGAGACGGCCGGCGCGTTCCGCGACGTGATGCAGAATCACATGTTCATGCTGCTCGCGCTCGTGGCGATGGAACC
>JAYSTZ010000367.1:0-8987 GCA_043719365.1 Verrucomicrobiaceae bacterium
AAGTCGGTGGCAACCAGCTTCGCGACCATCAAATCCCCCGCCTTTGCCTTCTGCTCATAAAGGTCCCATCGATAATCGACGCGCTGTTTTTGTCCCAGCGCGTCTTTCTTAATGATCGTCTCCTGCCACGGTCCGTCATTCACTTTCACCACCATCGCAATCTTCGCGAGGGCGAGGTCGTCGGTCGCGTTGCCAAGTAGATCAAGCAATTCATTGTTCGGCAAAATGAGATCGTGCTTCGGACTCTCAAGCTCGATCGTTGGCACGAGGTCGGGTTCCGCTCGCAGTTCGTTTTCCGGGCTGAACTTGTTTTCAAATCCCGTCTCCGCCGCCACGAGGAACACGCGATACGAACCGCTGGCATTCAACGGAAGACGCGCTCCCAAACGGCCGTCTGCGAGCTTTTGCAGCGGGATCGTGCTGCTCTTCTTCCCTTGCTCCAGCCGGAGCTCGGCAGTTTTCACATCGTGGTTTGGCTTCAACTTGAGATCGATCTCCGTGCCATCAAGTGCGACGAGCGAGCCGTCCTGCTCTGTCACCGTCTTATCAGGAAGCAGACTGTATTTCGGATAATGATACGTCTTTTCGAACTCGGTGATGTAAGGCCGCTCGCGCGCATCCAGCAGATGATAGCGTGTCACCGCGTCGCCCGCCTCGATGCGGTAGCGCACACTTTCGCGCCCCACATTCACTGTCGCGGCAAATCGATCTCCGCCGAGCGGCTGCATGTCGGCGGCTTGCCATCCATCCTTGCCGGTTTCCGTGATGATGTGCGCTTTGTTCACCCGCTCGCCCCCAAGCTCCACCACGATGCGCACCGTATCGCCCTGCGGCACCAATTTACTGCCGCCCTCCGGCTCGACGATCTGCACCTTTGTCCGCGAAATTCGATCGAGATTTGCCGACGGCCAAAGCGCTCGCAACAATAGCGTGGGGAACTGCCAGCCTGTCGCCGCGATCATCGCACCAACCACGCACAGCACCGCCGCCGCGTAGCCGATGTAGCGCCGCACCAGCTTCACGGGCAGGAGCGTCTTCATCTCCATACGCTCCATTTTTCCAGCGACATCATCCTGCAAAAGCGCGCGGAATTGCTCGGAATCGAACACCTCGCCTTTCGTCTGCCCAAGCTCCACGGCGGACAACAAGTCTTCGCGCAGCCGCGGCTCCGCGTGCTCAATGAGCCGCGCGAGCTGTCGCGAATCCGGCGCGTGAAGCAGCCACGTCAAACATTGCCGCCACGCAATCACAACCACCGCCAAATAAGCGGAACCAGAAAGCGTCCAACGCAGCCAATCCGGCATCCGCACCGTAAGATCGATTGCCGCGATGACGAGCATCGTGAGCAGCAACATCGCCACGGCGGCAAAGACGCCACGCGTCACGATGAGGCTTCGCCTCCGCCGTGCGAAAGCGGTGAGTTTTTCCTGAATAACGGGATCGAGATGTGTGCTCATGAGTTGAATGGACGGGGAGTATCCGATGATAACCATGCGTGAAGCAAAGGCTTTGACCCCATAAGCGCAGACATTTGCAGGAAAAACAAAGCGCCGCACCCGGTCTCCCGAATGCGGCGCTCGTAATTCGCTTGTACCGATTAACGACTACTCGGGCTTTGGTCCGCCCGGAGGCTTGCCGCCGGGTGGACGTCCACCGCCGGGGCCGCCGGGACCGCCGGGAGGGCGTCCCGCTTTGAATTCATCAAGGCTGATCGAGCCATTGCCGTCCTTGTCGATCTTCTTGAAGTGCTCTTCGGCTTTCGAAGGATCCTGCTGTGCGCGCGGACCTGCCTTGAACTCGTCCAAGCTGATCGCGCCGTCACTGTTCGCATCGAGCTTCTTGAAGACTTCCTCCGGGTTGGGGCGCTTGTGCTCGCCATCCGGACCGCCGGGACCGCCGGGACCGCCGGGCCTGCCTCCGGGCGGTTTTCCGCCCGGTGGTTTGTCTTGTGCGATGGCGAGGCTAGCGGCGAGCGCGAGCACTCCGAGTGTTGTGATGATTGCTTTCATGTTTTTTGTGTTTGTTTTTTTGACTGCGTCCAGCGGTGTGCTGGTCGCATGTGAAGTAAAACAAAGGTCGCCGCGAAGAGTTTCGCGCGGTTTTGTAAAGGACGAGTAAATGTCCCGCTACTCCACGCAAACGCGCAGGCGCGTGCCCATCCGGAACTCCACTGGCACGTCGCAAAACAGCTCCCCATCGAGCTCCACAGGCACCGGACTGTTGCAAGTCACGCGTAATTCCGATGTCTGGAAATACTCCACATCAGCCATATCGGTATGATGCCCGATGAGCACTCCGCCGATGTATCGGGCGATGTCGAGGTATCCGAGATTCTTGAAAATAAGCACATCCAGCCGTCCGTCATCTGGACGTGCGTGCGGAAAGAGGATGAGCTTCGCGCCGTAGTAACGACCATTCCCCACCAATACAAAAGATCCCTCCCGAATCTGGTCCTCCGTTTCCACACGCAGCAGCGGCGGCCTGCGCGAAGCGATCTGCGCCGCGCTCAAAATATAACTCAGCGGACCAAGACGCTTTTTTGAAGCCCACGAAGTTTCCTTCACCACCTGCGCATCCAGTCCCACTCCGGCGAGTTGGATAAAGTGCGCGCCGTTTGCGGTGGGCAGATCGATTTCGCGAGTCTTTCCCGCTTCGATGACGCGCCAAGCCGCATCCAAGTCCGAAGGAAGATCGAGTTCCTTTGCGAAGACGTTCATCGTGCCGAGCGGCATCACTCCGAGCGTCGTTGAGCTTCCCGCCAGGCCGTTCGCGACTTCGCTCACCGTACCATCGCCGCCGCATGCGACGACGATGCAGGCGCCCGCTTTTGCAGCAACCGCAGCGAGACGACGCGCATCATCCGGACCGCTCGTAAATTGCAGATCCGCTCCCGAGGCAAGCCGCCGGATGGTGGCTAGACTCTCCTTTGCCCGCTCGCTATGGGCGCTTGGATTCATGATGACGGTCATCACAGCCCCAATTTGTTACACAGCCGACGCAGAATGAATACCGTGAAAAAGCCGTTTCCATGAAAAATCCACCGTGCAACCTCGCCGTGATGTGAAAAAGTGCCCTAATGAAAGACCTCACTTCGCCTTGGACGATCAAGCTAAAGGGCATTTTGTTCCTTTTCATCGGCATCTTCTCAGCCGCACAGATCATCATATTAAACCCCGAATGGCACGCCGTCGCGCTCCTCGCCTGCTGCATCTGGGGCTTCTGCCGCTTCTACTATTTCGCGTTTTACGTCATCGAGAAATACGTGGACTCCAGCTACCGCTTCGCCGGGCTTTGGGACTTCGCGGGATACCTCTTCGGACGGCGCAAAAAGAACAAACAAAGCGCGGAATGAGCGCGGTGAATCCCATGCGCACGGATCGCAAAAACACGACCGCATCGCACGGGAATCGCTTCCATTTCCGCGTATGAAAATGCAATCCTGTCGCACCATGTTGCTTCGACTCCTTCTTCTTTGCGTCACACTCTCATTCACAGCCTGCTCCACGCGCAGCCTTCCGAAATATGAGCGTCCCATCGCCAAAACCCAGTTTCAGCGCGTGCGCACCACGGCATATACACACTCCGAGTCCGACCATCGTCGCTACGGATGCCAGACCGCGATCGGCACAACGCTAAAGTCCGGCTCGATCAGCAGCGCCGCAGCCGATTGGTCGCGCTGGCCCAAAGGCACGCTTTTCCGCATCTGCCAGACCGGCGACGTATGCCGCGTGGATGACATCGGATGGGCTCTCTCGGGCCGCAATACTATCGACCTCTACAAGCCGAGCCGCAGCTCCATGAACTCTTGGGGCGTGCGGAACGTGGACATCGAAATCCTAGAATGGGGCAAGCCCGAAGAGAGCCTCCGCATCCTCAAACCCCGCTCCCGCTTCAAGCACGTAAAGCGGATGCTCGACGGGCTGGAGGATCAGGTCTAGCCGAATTACGACGATTCGCGCATTAAAACCCTCCGTGCCGCCCGACCATGTTCATGCAGCGCGTGATGAGGGCGGTCCAGCCGGTTTGGTGGCTCGCTCCGAGGCCGCGGCCGGTGTCGCCGTGGAAGTATTCGTGGAACCAGACGAGTTCGCGCCAATGGTCGTCGGTGGCGAGTTTTTGAGTGAGTGAATCGTCGCGATGACACGGGCGTTCGCCTTTTTCGTCGGGCAGGAAAATACGCGTAATACGGCGCGCGATTCGGGCGGCAATTTCGTCGAGCGCCATGAAGTTTCCGCTCTTGCTCGGATACTCGAGCTTGAGCGAATCGCCGTAGAAACGGTGGTAGCGTTCGAGTGCTTCGATGAGCAGGTAGTTGAGGGGAAACCAGATCGGGCCGCGCCAATTGCTGTTGCCGCCCCACATGCCGTCGGTGCTCTCGCCGCCTTCGTATTGGATGCAGACGTGACCGCCGTCGTGAAGGGCACAGAAGGTCTCCTCGGCGTGGGCGCGGCTGAGCGAGCGGATGCCGTAGGGCGATAGGAACTCACCCTCGTCGAGCATTCGCTGGAGCACCCGCACGAGCCTCTCTCGGCTCGGGATGGCGAGCAGGCGGAGTTCGCCGTCGTCCTTGGTGGTGCGCTCCATGTAGCTGGTGTGTTTGGCGATTTCGGGGCGGTTATCGAGGAACCAGCGCATCCGTTTTCGGAAGCCGGGAAGCTGCGCGATCGTGTCCTGCTCCAGCACTTCCACGGCGAGAAGAGGAATGAGACCGACCATGCTGCGGATGCGGAGCGGGGTGGAATCGTCGCCTTCGCCGCGAAGACGGTCGTAGTAAAAACCGTCCTGCTCGTCCCAAAGTCCGCTGCCGCCAAGGGTGTTCATTGCGTCTGCGATGGCGACGAAGTGCTCGAAGAATTTGCTGGCGATGTCCTCGTAGGCGGGGCGCGTACGGGCGAGCTCGACGGCCATGCTGAGCATCGTCACGCAGTAAAAAGCCATCCACGCGGTGCCATCTGCTTGCTCCAGCGTCTTGCCGCTGGGGAGGGGCTTGCTGCGGTCGAAAAGGCCGATGTTGTCCATGCCGAGAAAGCCGCCGCCGAAGAGATGCTGGCCGCGTGCGTCTTTGCGGTTCACCCACCAAGTGAAGTTGATGAGCAATTTCTGAAAGCATCGTTCGAGGAAAAGCGTATCGCGCTCGCCTCGCGTGCCGGTGATTTTGTACACGCGCCAGCAGGCCCAGGCGTGGACCGGCGGGTTGACATCGGAGAAATTCCACTCGTAAGCGGGCAGCGCTCCGTCGGGGCGCAGATACCATTCGCGGAGGAGGAGCATGAGCTGGCCCTTGGCGAAGTCGGGGTCGATGCGGCACATCGGGATCATGTGGAAAGCAAGATCCCATGCGGCGTACCAAGGATACTCCCACTTATCGGGCATTGAGATCACATCGCCGTTGTAGAGGTGCCCCCAGTCGCCGTTGCGGCCTTGTTTTCGAATGGCCGGTGGCGCTGGTTGTGCGGGATCCCCGGCGAGCCATGTCTTCACATCGTAGTGGTAGAATTGCTTCGACCATAGCAACGAAGCGTATGCCTGGCGGATGATGTTGCGTTGCTCCGTGTCGAGACCTGCGGCGCATTTCGACTCGGAGAACTGACGCGCCTCGTCGATGCGCCGCGCGAAGATTGCTTCAAAATCCTCGAAGCCTTGCGATGCCAGACCGAGCGTGCTGCCGAGCCGCAGGCGAATGACGACTTCGCCGCCTGCCGGAACGTCGAGTGTGTAATGTGCGGCGCATTTGGTGCCCGTGAGCGCAGGGTTCACGGCACTTTGCTGATTGTGGACGACAGCCCGATGAAACGCGTCCTTTACGAACGGCTGCGGATTTGGCGAACCGTAAAGAGCGTTCACATTCGTTTCGTTTTCGGTGAAGAGAAGCGGCGCTTCCTTCTCCAAAACGAGCCGGTAGTCGCCGAGCGAAGTGTGCGATGCTTCCACGGTCTGCCGACCAAGCGCGCGGAGAAACGGACGCTCGGCATCGTTCTTCCAGCTCCACGTATTTCGAAACCAAAGCGTCGGCAGAACATGGATGCGCGCGGCATCCGGGCCGCGATTGGCCACCGTGATACGGATGAGGATGTCCTCCTCGGCGACCTTCGCGTATTCGGCGAACACGTCGAAATACCGATCGTCGGCAAACGCGTCGGTATCGCCCAACTCGAACTCGCGATCCTTGGAAGTGCGGCGTCCGTTTTCCTCGCGGAGACGTGAGTACGGGAACTCGCGCTGCGGATATTTGTAGAGAGCTCGCAGGTACGAGGACGTAGGCGTCGCATCAAGATACCAGTATGCTTCCTTCACGTCTTCACCGTGCGGACCTTCACCGTTCGCGAGACCGAAGAGTCGCTCTTTCAGGACGGGATCGCGCTCATTCCAAAGCGCGAGCGCAAAACAAAGCCGCGCCTGCCGGTCGCAAATCCCCATCAGCCCGTCTTCGCCCCAGCGATAGGTGCGGAGATGCGCGTGGTCGTGCGGGAAGTAATGCCATGCGTCGCCCGTGTCCGAATAGTCCTCCCGGACAGTGCCCCACTGTCGCTCGCTGAGGTATGGACCCCACCGCTTCCAGTTGCCCTCGCGTCGAGCCTCGATCGCGAGACGCTGGTGCTCTGGAGTGTGGGCTACGAGCGGCTCGATGTGTTCATCGGAGATCATGCGCGGAACTTAGCGGAGCGAATGCCGGAAAGGAAAGGCTGGAGTCGCGCGGGAGAAATGCCGAATGACGAGGTCCAGGCGTGAAAAGCGCCCCGCCCCGCTTGCGACAAGTCACATCTCACAAGTTACAAGTCACAAGCCCCCTACCGCCGCTTACGCCCTTCCTTCCGCTGGGGCCCGCGATTCCCTTTCGGGCGCGGCTGCTCCTTGCCCTCCGTGCGCGGCTTCTTTTTGCCATGCGCGGGCCTTTGCTCCCTTCCACGCGGCTGCGGCGGGCGCTCATGTTCACGGGTGTCTCGCGTCGATTTGGGCGCTTCCTTTTCCGACACTGCGAAATCCATCGTCCGGCGTTCGGCATCGACCTTCACGACGATCACATTGAAGCGATCTCCGAGCTTGAAGACCCGCATCGTCCGGCGGTTCACAAAGCGCTGACGTGTGCTGTCGAAATCGTATGGCCCATTGGGCAGCAGCCCCGCCGGGATGAACCCGAGGGTATCCACGGTGGGCAGCTCGATCAGCAGTCCGTGCGACTTCACATCGCTGATAAATGCCTCGAATTCCTCGGGATTCTTGCGGTCGAGCTGACGCTGGAAGAACTCCATTTTTTTCACCGTCCGGCTGTCGCGCTCAGCGTCGGCGGAAGTGCGCTCGGTGCCAGAAATATGCTTGGCCGTTTCCTCCAGTTCCTTGCGCCCTCCGACTTTCTCTCGCCCCAGCACACGATGCGCGATGAGGTCCGCATAGCGGCGAATCGGGCTCGTGAAATGAAGGTAGTCCGACTTCGCCAGACCATAGTGCCCGAGCGCATCCACGCTGTATGCCGCACGCTTCAGGCTCTTCAAAAACTCCAGCTTCAGCCGGTGTTCATCGGGCCGGCCTTTGATGGCATTCAGCATCCGCACCACTTCCGCGCGCTGCTTCAAATCGCTCACCCGCATCCCCAGCGTCGCCGCGTATTGGCGGAACTCATTGAGGCGGTCGGCAGCCGGATCTTCGTGGATGCGATACACGCACGGCGTCGTCCGGTTTTTCACCTCACGGGCGACGGCTTCATTCGCCGCGAGCATGAACTCCTCGATGAGCTGATGCGACTCGTCGTTCACCACGCGCTCGATGCGGTCCGCCCGGCCCTGCTCGTCCAAAATGACCTTCACCTCCGGGAAATCCATCTCCAGCGATCCGGCAGCAAAACGGGCCTTTCGCAGCATCGACGCAAGCTCCCACGAAGTCTGCACCGCAGCCGCCACTTCCGGACCAAACCCCGGAACCGTCTCGCCCTTCAGCAGCGCATACGCCTGCGGATACGAGAGCTTCGAGTGAACGCGGATGATCGTCCTCGCGAACCGCACCTTCTTCACCTTGCCCTGCGCCGTGAACTCGAAAAACACCGAGTGCGCCAGACGGTCCACCCGCTCACGCAGCGAGCACAAATCCGCGCTCAGGCGAAACGGCAGCATCGGGATCGTCCGGTCTGCGAGATACGTGGAATTGCCGCGCTTCCGCGCCTCGACATCCAACGCCCCGCCGGGCCGGACATAAGCCGCAACGTCCGCGATATGCACGGTCGCGCGATAGCCGTTTGCGGTCTTCTCCACGCAGATTGCATCGTCGTGGTCCTTCGCATCGCCCGGATCAATCGTGAGCACCATCTGCCCGCGACAGTCCTCGCGCTTTGCGATTTCCTCGGGCGAAATCGTGTCGGAAAATCCAGCCGCTTCCTTCTCGCACGCCGCCGGGAAATCCGTGGCAATATCGTGCGTGCGGATGATCGAAAGCATGTCCACGCCCTTGTCCCCGACCGTGCCGATCAACTCCACGACCTGCCCCCACGGCGGCAGCATCGGGTCCGTCCATTCGTCCATTTTCACCACGACCTTGTCCCCCACTTGCAACGGCCGGGAGAGCTTCGGCCCACCCGGACGAATGCCGATATTGAACGGCATCCTCGGCTCATCCGGCGCGAGAAAAGCCTGCGCCTTCTCCTTTTGGAAAGTGCCCACAAACGTATCCTTGGCCCGCGAAATCAGCTTCGTCACCCGCCCCCGGTCGCCCTGCGTCCGGCGCGCCTCCACCGTATCACCATGAAGCCCCACCCCGGAATCCCCTTCCCCAATCCACGCGAGCAACTCGTCCTTATCCCCAATCAACCGCGCCCCCCCACCGCGCATATTAAAGAGAAGTTTTCCGACGAGGGCTGATTTATTTGGCACAGGCATGGCGCAGGAAATCAAAACTCACACCGCATGGCGAGCGAGAAACCGATTACGGCACCGCGGCGGGTGTGGTTAAAAGTGGAATGGTACGAAGTCGCGACAGCGACAAGGAGCGGCGACATTCCT